>DATINB010000199.1:0-11145 GCA_035474775.1 Luteimonas sp. | reverse complement strand
CGGAGCCGAGCCGATGAGCGAGATCCGCCCCGACGATTGGCGCCTGAGCGGCGAAGGCGCCATGACCGACAAGCAGCGCCGCATGCTCAACGCCGTCTGCGGCGACTTGTCCGAACAACTGCAATGGCACGGCAACCGCCTGACGAAGGACGACTGGCGGCACATGGTCGCCGGCACAATCCTGGGCTGGCGGATGATGCCGGCGATCGACCGCGGCGAGGGCGCCTCAGGCTGGATCATGCTCGGCGGCTCGTCGCTGAAGCTGTCCCGCTCGCAAGCCGCGGAGGCGATCACCGCGCTGATCCAGATCGGCGACCACCCGGACGAGCAGCGGCTGCGCGCCCGTCCGGTGCGTTGGTCCGACACCGTGCTGCTGGGCATGGGCTTCAACCCGCGCGACTTCGCGGAGGCCGCCTGATGCGCTCCGACGACCAGATGGACATCTTCCGCGACTCCGTGGCAGCGAAGGCGGCCCAGTGGCGCGCCGCGGCCGAGACGTGCGCGCAGCAGTTCCCGGGCGATGAATGCCGGCTCCGCTACTACCAGGAGCAGGCCGAGCGCTTCGAGCGCGGGATGCGCGGGGAGGTGGCCTGATGCGCACGAAGAACTCCAAACCGCTAACGCCGGCCGAGCGCGCGCACCTGGAGGCGGTGAAGCTGCTGCCCTGCAGCCTGTGCAACGCACCGCCGCCCAGCGCCGCCCACCACATCAAGCAGGGCCAGCACTTCACCGCCGTGGCGCTATGCGACGACTGCCACCAGGGCAGCTTCAACGGGCTGCACGGCCAGCGCCGCATGTGGACGGTCATGAAGATGGACGAGATCGACGCGCTGGCGGTCACGATCGCGAGGCTTGCTGCATGAAGCGCCCAGGCAAGCCCCGTGCATTCGTCTTCGAGGGCCGCGAGTTCCCCAGCCTGGAGCAGTGGCGGGCTGCTTACCCGGCGTATCGCAACCAGACGCACCACGTCATCGCCGGGGCCAGGTCGATCATGGATATCGAGCGCATGCGTGTCCGATCGCTGGCCCAGGCCAAGCTGAGCCAAATCCGCAACGCCCGCCACAACGCAGCCTGCCACATGCCCAGGGTATGGGCTGCCGAGCGGCGGACCGGGAGGTCGGCGTGATCGAGCTAGTGCTGCCCTGGCCGAGCAAAGATCTGTCCCAGAACGCTCGGGGCCACTGGGCAATCAAGGCGCGCGCGACCAAGGCGGCGAGGAAAGAGGCTGCGGTCCTGGCGATAGCGGCCGGCTGGCAGAGCATCGTGCTTCCGGCGGGCGCGCTGCACCTGTGGCTGAACATGTACCGCCCGAGCCACCGCAAGTTCGACGACGACGGGGTGGTGGGCCGGTTCAAGCCATACCGCGATGGCCTGGCCGATGCGCTGGGGATAGACGACAGCCGCTTCCGGGTTCACCCGGTCCTCCATGACGAGGTGCGGAATGGCGGGCAAATCGTTGTGCGGATCACGGGAGGCGCAGATGCCGCTGACTAGCCCCGAGATGCAGGGTTGGGAGCCCAACAGTCTCACCCCCGGCCCGTACCACGTCGAGATCGTCGGCCCATGGAAGTTGCCGCAGATATGCGGGCCGGGAGGGGTGGTCGGCCTATCTGGGCCAGGAGGCGCCGTCTTTCAGTCCAGCGTGGAACAAGCGAACGAACTCTGCCGAGCTGCGAACGAGGCGCGCGCGTGATCGAGACCCTGCGCCACTACACCGACGAACGACTCACCGCGCTGGCGAAAGTGCTGGGCGACGAGGCGGCAAGACTGCAGGCCGAGGCCGCTTGCAAGCAACGACTCGCTGACCGCGCGCGCAAGGAGCTGAAGCGCCGCCGGCAGCCATCCACTGGAGACCGCCATGTCCGTTGATCCCTCGCTCAGCACGGCTATACCTGTCACGAATCGCACGCTGCGCCCGCATCGACAGTACGACCGGGACGCGGTGCCGCTGGGAACCGCCGACACGCACGAAGACATGAACCCACTCGCCACCTCCGCTGCCAATCGCATCCGCGCCAACCGCCGGGACCGCCAGGTCGGCAGCCTCGTGTTCGGTGATCCAGAGGGCCGGGTGTACGTCATCAAGCAGGACAGCGCCTGCGCGGACCGGATGCTCAAGCAGCACCCGACCTGGCACGTGGGCACCTACGCATCGGACCCGGCCCGGGGCGGCCGCGCGGTGTGCCCGCAGGCGGACCAACTGATCGACGACCTGCGGCAGCACTTCCTGGACATCGGCTTCGTCAGCGCCGCTCAGGTGTACGACGAGATCCGCATGGTGGAGGGCTGATGCGCCAGGACGAGCGATTGGCGCGCATGGCGGAGGCGCACGCGAGCATTGTGCGTCCTGACGGGAGCGTGGGCGGGATCGATCCGCGACCGCGCGCCTATTGGCTCAGCGGCACCGAACAAGCATCAACCGCCACCCTTGGGCGGTACGAATACAGGGGCGACCAGCTGGCAGGTGTCGGGAACAGCCAGCAGCCCGTGAGCGGTGAGCCACGTTGTGGCGGCCTGGCCGGAAGGCTGGGTGACCTTGCACGCCGTGCGAGCGGGTGTTTTACCAGGGGGCGAACCTGATGGCCCTCTTTCATGCTCTGGTGGTGGCTGCGGCCCTGGTGTGGGCGCTGATCGGCCTGGAGATCATACTCGGGGTTTATCGCGAGTATGGCCTGGCCGTCTTCCTGGCGCATCCCAAGCTCCTGATGCTGCCGCTCGTTGGCCTCCCGCTGCTGGACGCGTTCCTCCAGTCCATCCGGAGAGGTTCATGCGGTCCGGCGGGCGACGCTGACCTTGTGGTCTTCGTGCTGACGTGGGCCGGCGCTGATCAGTCCGGGCTGGAGGCGTGATGGCGCGCCCCTCCAGTTTCAACGCAGAGACCGCTGAGCGCCTGTGCATGCTGATCGCGCAGGGCCATAGCGTGGCGGCTGCATGCAAAGAAGACGGCATGCCGGACCAGAAGACCATCTTCCGCTGGCTGGCGACGGACGATCCTGATGGGACGATCGGGTTCGAGGCTTTCCGCCAGCAATACATGCGCGCGCGAGAACTTCGCGCCGATGCTCGGTTCGAACGGCTGGACGAGATCATGGAGGAGGTGCGGGAGAAGAAGATCGACCCGACAGCTGCCCGGGTGATGATGGACGCCATCAAGTGGCAGGCGGGGAAGGAGAACGCCAAGCGCTACGGTGAGTCCATGACGCTGAAGGGTGACAAGGACAGCCCGCTGGAGGTTCGGCACGTCAAGCAGATGAGCGATGAGGAACTGCTGGCGGTGGCGTCCGGAGGCCTTCGTGGCGTTGACTGAGGTCAGGAAGTCGGATGCAGCGGCCGAGCTGCTGCGCCGACGGCGCGCGCGCGAGTCGCTGGTCGGCTTCAGCCAGGCAATCACGATCCCGGGCGCTCCGATGAGCGACGACCCAAACGAGTGGCTGTTCAAGCCCATCGAGAGCACGCTGGCCGCGCATCACCGGCTGATCATGGACGCCGTGGAGCGCTGCATCCGCGCCGACATGGGGCGCCTGATGCTGTTCCTGCCGCCGGGCTCGGCCAAGTCGACCTACGCCAGCGTGGTGACCCCGCCGTGGGCGATGGGGCGGCAGCCTGGCTTTAAGGTGATCCTCGCCAGCTACGCATCCAGCCCTGCAGAGCGCCAATCCAAGCGGTGCCGGGCGATCGTCAACAGCTCCGAGTTCGCCGCCATCTGGCCGGACCGCGTGATGCTGCGCGCTGGCAGTGCCGCGGTGAACGAGTGGGAGCTGACCAACGAATCCAGCCTGCTGGCGGCCGGCATCCTGGGGGCGGTGACGTCTGCCCGTGCCGACCTGCTGATCATCGACGACCCTGTGGCCGGCAGAGAGGAGGCGAACTCGGAAACCGTGCGCAAGAAGACGCGCGAGGCCTACGACGACGACCTGCTGACGCGCCTGAAGCCGGGCGCCAGCGTTATCTTGATCCAGACGCGCTGGCATCCCGAGGACCTGGCCGGCTCCATCCTTCCGCAGAACTACGGCGGCGAGAGCGGGCAGATCCTCTGCCGTGACGGTCAGGTGTGGGAGGTGCTGTGCATCCCAGCCAAGGCCGAGCGTGCCGACGATCCCCTGGGCCGCAAGGTGGGCGAGTACCTGTGGCCGGAGTGGTTCCCGCCAGAGCACTGGCGCCAGTACGAGGCCAATGCGCGCACCTGGGCGTCGCTCTACCAGCAACGGCCGCGGCCCGACGAGGGCAACCAGTTCGAGGCTGCCTGGTTTGAGTGGTACGACGAGGACGAGGTGCCGGAGCGCCTGCGCATCTACGGCGCCAGCGACTACGCGGTCACGAAGAAGTCCATCACGAATGACCCGGATTCGACCGAGCACGGGGTTTTCGGCGTGGACGAGCGGGGCGACATATGGATCCGGGACTGGTGGTATGGGCAGGACGAGTCGGACGTGACGATCACCGCCGAGCTGAAGCTGGCGAAGCGCTGGCGCCCGGTGATGACCTACGGCGAGTCCGGGGTGATCGAGAAGGCCATCGGCCCGCTGCGCACGCGCCTCATGCGGGAGATGCAGGTCCGCGTGATGCGTGAGTGGCTGCCCAGCGTCACCGACAAGGTTTCGCGGGTGGCTGGCTTCCGGGCCAGGGCGCACGCCGGGACCGTCCACCTACCGCGTGGCAAGGCCTGGGCGAATCGGCTGGTCGATCAGCTCGTGGCGTTCAACGGCCTACCCGGCAACCAGGACGATGGCGTGGATGTCTGCGGCCTCATCGGTCGCGCCCTGGACGACATGCGCGATGCGCAAAGCCCCTCCGTCACAAGGCGCAAGCCGATCCAGCCCTTCAGCCGGGACTGGCTGGAGGAGCGCGACCCCGACACAGATCCCGCACAGCGGAAAAGGCAGATGCTATGACCCCGACCACAATGGAACCCAATCCCCTGGCGCTCGGGGTCGACTTCGCGCTGCAGGCGGAGCAGGCCGTTGAGCAGGAGGCGCAGGCCAAGCTGGCCGAGGCCGCCGACTGCAAGAAGTGGCTGCAGGCGATCAAGGACGCGCGCGACTTCGACAAGGCGGCGCGCGCCGGCTACGCCAAGGACCGCACCTACTGTCGCGGCGACGCCAACAGCGACGTCTACGACGTGATGGTGAACATCGCCGGCACCTACGTGGACATCCTGACGGCTTTCCTCTACGCCCGCGATCCGGACACCGACGTGCTGCCGGCGCCGTCCTGCGGCCCGGCGCGCATTGAGCAGGCCCGCATGCTGGGCAAGACCCTGGAGATCGTCATCGGCTCGCTGTGGCGCAAGGGTAAGCTGAAGCTGTCGGCAGACGACATGGTGCGCAGCGGGCTGACGGCTGGCATAGGCTGGATCAAAGGGTCGTGGCACAACCGCACCGAGCGCGACCCGATCATCGACAAGCAGATCGCCGACATGCAGGACAACCTGCGCCGCGTAGCATCGATCGAGCAAGAGCTGGCCGCTGGCGACGCCCCGAACCCGGACGCGCTGCGCGCCGAGTACGAGCAGCAAATGATCGGCTTGGAGGCGAAGGTCGAGGTGGTGCTGAGTCGCGGCATGTTCTTCGACTTCGTGCGGCCCGAGGACATCCAAGTCTCGACGGAGGCGCCGAGCCTGAAGCACTACCTCAGTTCGCCGTGGATCGCGCACAGGTCATTCAAGACTGCAGACGACGCGAAAGCGGAACTGCCGCTGATCGCCGACGTCGTGCAGAACGCCAGCCAGTATTTCCAGGCAAAGCAGGATGTGCGCCAGCGCCCCGCAGGCAGCCAGGACGAGGTGACGGCCGACGACGCGGAGACCTTCCGGTCCGGCGTCGGCGCCACCAACAGCGCGCAGGCGCACGTCTGCATCTGGGAGCTGTGGAACATCAAGACCAACACGGTGCTGACCCTGTGCGAGGGCCTGGACCGCTATGCGCGCGCGCCCTACGCGCCGGGCCAGGGCACGACGCGCTTCTACCCGTTCTTCCAGTGGGCGCCGGTGTGGGTCGATGGTGACCGGCACCCGCAGTCGCTGATCAGCCGTTCCCGCTCGCTGCTGGACGAGTACAACCGCATCCGCACGAACTACCGTGAGCACCGCCGGCGCGCGATCCCGAAGATGGGCTTCGACAACGGGGCGGTGGAAAAGGCCGAGGCGGAGAAGATGGAAGCCGGCGTGGCCGGCGAGATGATCGGCCTCAACCTCAACGGACAGAACCCGAACGGCGTCCTGTTCCCGATCCAGTACAACCAGATCGACCCGGCGCTGTACGACACGGCCGTGATCCGCGCCGAACTGGAGATGATCTGGGGCATCCAGGAGGCGCTGTCGTCGACCATTCGGACGGCGAAGACCGCCACCGAGGCGGAGATCCAGCAGCACGGCACCGAGTCGCGCACCGGCTACATGCGGGACAGCCTGGAGGGCATGTTCACCGAGCTGGCGCAGTACACCGCCGAGGTCGCGCTGCAGGAGCTGCCGCACGAGGACGTTGTGGTGCTGGCCGGGCCTGAGGCCTTCTGGCCCGAGTCGCTGGGCGTCGAGGATCTACAGGCGCTGGTGAACGTCGAGATCCGCGCCGGCAGCAGCGGCAAGCCGAACACGTCGGCGCGCCAGCAGCAGTGGGCTGCGCTCCTGCCGCAGCTGAGCCAGGCGGTCATGCAGATTGGCCAGCTGCGCGGCTCCAGCCCGATCGACCTGTCGAACGCATTCGAGCAGCTGGTGATCGAGACGCTGGACCGCACGGGTGACCGCATCGACCCGGAGCGCTTCATCCCGGCCGCGCCCGCGCAGCTGGCAGGCCCCGAGGCTCCCGGCATGGCCCCGCCGGCAGCCGCCGCGCCAGGGGCAGGCGCAGGCCTGCCGCCCGAACTCGCCCAGATGATGGGCCAGCAGCAGCCGTCCCCGATCGACGCACAACTCCCTACCGCCTGAGGAGGCAACATGGACCCGAACGACCAGAACCAGAACCCCGACACCCCGGCCGACGACACTGCCGCGCCCGCCCAGGATGCGGCCACCGAGATCGCTGCGCCGGCCGCTGATGCAGCTGCACCTGCGCCCGTAGTGGACGCCTTCACCCAGGGCGTGGAGGAAGCGCGCCAGGCGGAAGCCGCCGGCAGGATCGATGTCGATGGCGGTGCGGTGCTGCCGGTCGATCCGCCGGCCGAGCAGGGCGCACCCGCTGCTGATGCCGCCGCTCCGGCTGCTGCAGCGGGCGCCGCAGCAGGCGATGCTGCCGCTGCCCAGCCTCCGGCCGATGCCGCGCCTGTGGCCGACGTGGAGGCCGAAATCAAGGATCTCGGCATCAAGAACGAGCGCGCCGCGCAGCGCTTCCGTGAGCTGTCCGAGCGCGTGGCCGAGGTCGAGCCGCTGCGCGCCAAGGCCGTGCGGGCCGACGAGTGGGAGCAGACCGTCACCAGCACCGGCGCCACGCCGGAGCAGTTCGGGGCGGCGCTGAACTACCTGCGCGCGGTGAATTCCGGCAGCCCCGAGGCGATGACCCAGGCCTACGACGTCATGCAGAAGGAGCTGCAGTGGCTCGGCGAGAAGCTGGGCCGCGAGGCGCCGGGGTTCGATCCGCTCTCCGCGCACGCCGACCTGGCCGAGAAGGTGAAGGCCGGCGACATCACCCGCGAAGCCGCGGCCGAGATCGTCCAGCACCGCCAGCGCAGCCAGCTGCAGGAGCAGCATCAGACCACGCAGAAGCAGAACTGGCAGGCGCAGCAGGCCGAGCAGCAGGGGCTGCAGCAGGTCGCCGCGCTCGGCGAGCAGCTGCGCACCTCGGACCCGGACTTCCAGCGCAAGTTCCAGTTCCTGGCGCCCACGATGGCGCTGATCCAGCAGACGCTGCCGCCGCAGCAGTGGGCCGCGCAGATCCAGGCCGCCTACCAGCAGCTGCCGGCGTTGCCACCCGTGCAGGCCGCAGCACCGGCGCGGCCGGCCTCGCCGTCGCCGATGCGCCCGAGCGGTGCGCCGGCGCTGGCCGCCAAGCCGAAGAACGCGCACGAGGCGTTCGACTTCGGCGTCCAAGAGGCGCGGGCGAGGGGGATGTGATGCAGCGGGAC
Source organism: Luteimonas sp. (assembly GCA_035474775.1). Lineage (GTDB taxonomy): Bacteria > Pseudomonadota > Gammaproteobacteria > Xanthomonadales > Xanthomonadaceae > Luteimonas. Next base: position 3,090 of record DATINB010000199.1, on the reverse strand, counting down.
GCGCCACTGCCCTGCGCCGGCCGCAACTGCGGCGCGACCGACGGCAAGCACTCGCGCGAGTGCATCGAGGAGGCCGCCGCGTGCCAGGGCTGGGCGGCGACCGCGGAGGAGCTGGCTACCTGCGGGCCTTCGCGTCTCGCAGACCAGGGGCGCCCGTTGACCCCTTCCGAGGCGCGCTGATACTGCGGCCGCTACCATCAACCCATCGGAAACCGCCATGACCGACCAACAGATCTAACAGGAAATCCGGACCAAGGGCCTGAACGCGCCGCGCGTGACGCCGGACGACATCGAGGCTGCCATTGGCAGCGAGTGGTACATCAACGGCGCCACGGGTGTCGTGCCGGACGAGTTCCAGCCGCCCGTGCCGGCAGACCATCCGCTGCGCCTGCTGACCTTCTGCGTGCTGGTGCTGCGCAACGGCTTCACCGTCACCGGCGAGTCCGCCTGCGCCAGCCCGGAGAACTTCGACGTGGAGATCGGCCGCAAGATCGCGCGGCAGAACGCCGTCGCGAAGATCTGGCCGCTGCTGGGCTTCCGGTTGCGCGACAAGCTGGCCGCGGGCGCAGCAACGGCAGCAGGCTGATTTCGGACTGGGAGAACCCGGTCGCCCATGAAACCCCGTCGTGGCCCGGCGGGGTTTCTTTTTGCCCGTTGACAGCTTCCAGAGCAGTGGCATTGTCCCGCCATCGGCAACCGCCGACACCCGCGTGTGACGTAAGCCGGATTCGCCACCGGTAGTGCTGTAAGAGGGTTCGCACTCCTCGAACGCGGAAAGACCAAGGCCCCAGCGGCCCCCTCTCTTTCCCTTCGAGGCTTTCCCATGCCCTTGACCACCGCACAGCTCCTGGCCGGCGCAAACCGCCAGCTGGAGACCTACTCCACCGACGACCCGATCGATCAGTTCACCACCGATCGGCCGTTCGCCTCGTGGCTGATCGCCAACAAGCAGGATTCCGTTTTTGGCAACGGCATCTTCAACGAGAAGGTGCGGATCTCCAACGATTCGAACTACCAGAACTACACCGGCGACGACCAGGTCACCTACAACCGGAAGGACACCGTCCGGAAGGCGCCGTTCCAGCACTACGAAGCACACGACGGCTTCACCCTCAACGAGACCGAGCTGGCCAACAACGGCATCATCCTGACCGATGACCGCAACGCGGTGATGACCGACGCCGAGAAGATCCAGATCGTCAACCTGCTGGACGAGAACTGGACCACGCTGAAGGACGGCTTCCAAGAAAACTGGGACATCGAAGTGCATCTGGACGGCTCGACGAACCCGAAGGCCGTGCCGGGCCTGGTCGCGCTCGTCAGCACCACGCCGACCGTGGGCGTCATCGGCGGCATCGACGCGGCGACCTCGCCGTACTGGCGCAACTTCGCCGACATGGGCATCAGCACGGCCACCGCCGGCAACCTGATCAGCCACATGGAAACGCTGTGGCGCCAGACCGTCACCTACGGAAAGATGGGCCAGCCGAACGCCATCTTCGTCGGCTCGGCCATGTACGACGCCATCCAGGCGGACGCGCTGAAAGTGATGAGCCGCCAGATCACGGTCGGCGCCAACTCCACCGGCGGCATCACCATCGACCCGTCCACCAAGTCGCTGGCGTTCAAGGGCGTGCCGGTGGCCTGGGACCCGACCTTCGACGCGCTCGACGCGCGCCTGGGGCCGATCACCTACCCGTGGGCAAAGCGCGGCTACTTCCTCAACAGCAAGACCATCAAGCTGCGCCCGGTGAAGGGCCGCTGGATGGTCAAGCGCACCCCGCCGCGCGTCTACGACCGCTACACGCACTACTTCGGGCAGACCGCCGACTACGGCCTGACCACGAAGAAGCGCAACAGCAACGCGGTCTTCTCGATCGCCTGACCCATCAATGCCGGCGGGGTGCGCCTCGCCGGCAGGAGACCGATATGCCGAACATCAAGAAGATCGCAGTTCCGGGCACCGTCAGCGCAGGCGCTGCCGTGGCGCTGAACGTCACCCCGCTACTCGGTGGCCAGGGCCGGGAGGGTCTGCTGTACGGCCCGGCCGGCGGCCTGGGCACTGGCGTGGTGCAGCTGCAGGGCGCGCCGAAGAAGCCCGACGGCACCGCCGACACCTACACGACGATCCAGACCCTCAACTCGGCGACCACGTTTCCGGTGGAGATCGCCGACCTGCCGGACTTCATCCGCGCCAACGTGACCACCGCGCCGGCGGCGGCCACCGAACTGACCCTGGAGGGCGTGCAGTAATGGCCACCAAGACCCTGACGCAGGTCACCCTGCTGATCGACCGCGATGCCAGCACCAAAATCCCGGTCGTCGTGTACGACTACGAGCAGCCGCTGATCGAGGAGATCTACGGCGAGGAGCTGGTCCACGAGCACGACTCCAAGGATGTCGAGGTCGAGGACTTCGACGTGCAGGCCGCGTTCGACGGCCTGGTCAGCAAGTACGGCACCAACGCCGAGTCCGACCGCGCGCGCAAACTGCTGTATCCGAAGCTGCGGGATTTCGAGAAGCGCATCGGCTTCACCGCGGCGCAGGCCAAGGCCGGGGCGAATGCCGAATCCGGCTCGGCCGGCGGCACGAAGCTATCCGACGGCACGGTGGCGGAGATCACCGCGAAGCTGGCGGGCCTGTCCGATGAAGAACTCGACCAGCTCGAAGAGGACGAGCAGGCCGGCAAGCAGCGCGCCGGCGTGATGTCGGCGATCGAGGCCGAGCGCGAGAAGCGCGACGCCGCACAGTAAACCCTCAGGCGGTGAGGGCCAGGCGGCCGGGCGGGGTAACTCGGCCGGCCGTCTTCTTTTCGGAGTTCGCTATGCCCTGGTTCCCGATCTACAGCAGTGGCGTGGACTACCAGTTCACACCGGAAGGCACGTTTGCAACGGCTACCCTTGGGCCTGACTCAGTTATCAGGGGCGCTGATGTCGGCGGAGCACTGGGGCACTGGGAGCTGACGCTACCGGAGGCGGCAAGCCTGCGCATCACCACGCTGTCCTACAGCGACAACTCGATCTCCGACCCGGCGTTCTTTACCTGGGAGCCGGGGAGCGTCACGGTGGTCAATGAGGACGAGAGCGAATT
>DATINB010000198.1:0-3927 GCA_035474775.1 Luteimonas sp. | reverse complement strand
CCTGCGCGAGCGCATCTTCGAGCCGTTCTACCGCCTGCCCGGCGCCAGCGAGCGCGAGGGCGGGGTCGGCCTGGGGCTGGCGCTGGTCAAGTCGATCGTCGAGCGCCACGGGGGCACGGTCGCCTGCGAGGACCGCCCCGGTGGCGGCGCGAGCTTCGTGATCGCGCTGCCGCGTCCGATCTGAGGCCGCCACGCGGCGCCATCCACACCCACCCAAACCGACAAAGTCCCCTGCCAGAAACATCTTGGAACCGGCTCTGCCGGGCCACCGGTGTTGCCCCTGCGAGAGGGTTGGCGAGGCGCGCGAAGACTGGGGCGGTTTTGGTCACTCCCCCAGGTAGCGGCCCACGATGCTGTCGGGCAGGAAGCATCCTCGCGACAGGTAGTCGTCGAGCCGCTTGCGGTCGGGACTGCGCAGCTTGACCAGCGGCGGCAACGCGCCGCGGATGCGGGAGAACATCAGCCGCAGCTTCAGCGGCGTGCGGCGCCACCGTCCGAGCACGTGATAGAAGTACGGCCCCGCCTCGGCCTCGGCCAAGTGCAGGCGATAGCGTCCTCCGGCGCGCAGGATGCGCTGGAGGGCCAGGTGCATGCTCAGATACGACGGCATGTCGATGCGCTGCACCAGCGCGTCGTACAGCCCCAGCGCCTGCAGGTGGCCCACGTAGCCTTCGCCGCTGCGGGGGATCACCTCGGTGGTGAATTCGTGCTGCAGGTCGTCGATGAAGGGGCTGTTCGGGGGCGCTGCCATGAACCAGTTCTCGACCACCGGCCAGGCCGGATCGGCGGTGTAGAGCGCCAGCCGGTAGCCAATGAAGTCGCTTCGTGAAGCCCGTTGCAGCGCCAGTACCCAGTCCAGCGGCTGCGTGAGGATGATGCTGGCATCCAGCCAGATGCCGCCATGACGCCGCAGCACTTCGAGCCGCAGCCAGTCCGCGCGCCGCGTGGGCGACTGCGCGGCGAGGGCCGGCGGCCATTCGATGCCATGAACCGCCGCGCTCCGGTCGTCGAGCACCCGGATATCGAAGCCCGGGTTCAACAGCCGCCACCGCGCGACGCAGCGCCGCACCACAAGGGGCGGCTCGGCACCCGTCCAATAGGTCCAGACGAGCGCGGGGATGTCGCGCCCGTTGGGGCGGGCATCATCGCCGAACACGTGCGACGCGAACGCGGGCTCCGGCGCGATCTCCAGGGATCGCCGCCGCAGCGCGTAATAACGACGCAGCCAGCCCGCCAGCCAGAGTTCGCCGTAATGCCGCAGGCGCCGCAGGCGTGGGTTGCTCAGGCCCGCCATGGGGCGAAGCCTCGATGGAACCGAAGGCAGCGCAGCCACCAGCCGCGCTGGAGGTAGACGCGCTCGAGCTGGCGCGGCGACAGGGGCGAGAATTCGCGGAAATCCTGGCGGACGCGCTCGGCGACGCTGGCGGCAGCGTCGTGCGAGCGGAGGAAGCGCATGGCGCCGATCAGATTGCGCGCGCTCTGGTGGGCCATGGCCAGGCGAACACGTGCATCGTCACGGCAGACGCCATCGCCAGACGCGAGCGCCCGGGCCAGGCCGTCCAGGGCACGCGACTGGTCCAGGCACTTCCGCAGGGTCATGGTGCCCAGGATGCTGTCACCACGCTGGCGGTAAGCCACCCACGGGCGGGGCTGGTAGTAGAAACTGTCCGCGCGAAGCGCCAGCAGGGGCATGGTGGCCATGTCCTCGAAAAAGCGCCCCGGCGGAAAACGCAGATCGTCGGCCCAGAGCGTGCGCCGGCCGATCTTCGACCACGCATGCAACTGGCCGGTCATGAGCATGCCAGCCAGTGCCGCGCAGCAATCGCGCGAGGGTTGCCTCGCCGGGCCGTCGAAGGTCCGGCAATGCAGCTCTCCACGCAGGCGGTGCTTGAGTCGGGTGCGCTCGCGCCACACGCGGAAGTCGCACAGGACGAGGTCCGGGGCATGGCGCTCGACGATGTCGCACAGTTCGGCGAGCGCCCCGGGCAGCAGCTTGTCGTCGGCGTCGAGGAACCAGAGGTAGTCGCCCGACGCGGCATCGATCAGGGTGTTGCGCGCGGCGCTCAACCCGCGGTTGCGTTCATGCCGCAGTACGCGCAGGCGCCCATCGAAGCGCGCCGCAAGCCCGAGCAGCAGGGCATGCGATGCGTCGGTGGAACGATCGTCCAGGGCGATGACCTCGACGCCCTCGCCAGCTTGTCGCATCACGGAATCAATGCATTCCTCCAGGTAGCAGGCCACGTCGTACACCGGAATCAGGATGCTGACCCACGGCGTCCTCGCGACGGCGCGGGCCTCCGGTGCCGTCATGGGGGCAAGGGCCGTTCGGCCGGCCACCCACGCCCATCGTCACGCTCGACGCCGACGAGCGCCGACCAGTTCACGATCACCGCGAACAGGTAGAACATGATGCCGCTGTTGTGCGCGAAGAAGACCTGCGTCAGGCCGAAGCCGATGTAGAGCACCGGGATGGCCAGGCCGCTCAGGCGCAGGGCCAGGATCTGGTCGCGCTTGGCGGTGTCGGCATGCCGGGCCAGGCGCCCGCGTGTCGGCCAGAACATGAAGACCGGAATCGCATAGAAGGACAGGAGCGCGAGCAGCCCGATCACGCCGCGCTTGACGAGCACGTCCAGCACCTCGTTGTGGACGAACTTGTACTCGACGATGGCCGGGTGGTATTTGCCCGCGGCGGCGCGTTCGGCCTTCTGTTCCATGTACGGCGCGAATCCCCAGCCCAGCAGCGGCTTCTCCTTGATCATGTCGACGGCGAAGCGCCAGTGCTCCATGCGCTGCCCGACTGAACTGCTCGCGTCGCGCGCGGTGTCGTAGGTCTGCACTTCCTGCTCCATGATGTGAAAGCGCTGGGCCACCACCTGGTAGTTCATCACACCGACCAGCGCGATCAGCGCGGCCAGGCCGGCCATGGCCTTGAGGACCGCCCGCCGGTCGATCCGGTAGAGCAGCAGCAGCCCAACCGGAATGGCCAGCAGCAGTGCTAGCCAGCCGCCCCGGGACTGCGACAGGACGGAGCCGTGCAGGCCCGCCAGCACCGCGACCCCCGCCAGCAGCTTGCCCCGCCCGTCGAGGCGCTTGCGCATGCAGAGGGCCTGCACCAGCAGCATCACCGCCATGAGCAGCGCGAGGTTGCCCCACTGGATGGCGTTGGTGTGCTTGGTCGGGAAACCCGAGGCCCGCGGCGCGCCCTCGACATGCACCTGCCACAGGGCCACGGCGCCAGCGCCCAGGCAGCCCGCGACCAGTCCCCAGTAGAACAATCTGGGGCGCGGCGGATGGACGGTGGCGAACAGGAGGCAGATCGCGCCCGCCACGAACTTGGCGGGCCGGTCCCATTGGCCGGCGCGCTCCGAGGGGTCGGCGATCGACATCCAGAGCACGGCCATCGCGAGCATGGACGCGAACATCAGCCAGGTGACACGGTCGTGGGGGGACCTGATCCACTTGTGCACCGAGGCGATCGCCGCGATAAAAAGCAGCGCCGCACCGTAGGAGTAGCCGGACTGCAGGACCAACGCCACGCCCGGCAGCAGGAAGGCGGCCCCCGTGCTCACGGATCGAAGGCCCGGAATGTGCTTCGTCGGGGAAAGGAAATGACTCATCGATTGGCCCGAGGCGAGCAGAAAACGGCAATGGTATCGCCTGCCCATGCACCGGTTCGCCACGTGCCGTTTGCAGGCGCGGCGGCGGGACGCGACTACGACGTCGCTGGCGGCAGCCCGGCATGCACGCCGCGCAGCAGGGTCTCGTAGCGCGCGTGCATTCGCGAGACGTCGAATTCGAGTTCCGCCTGCTTGCGGGCCGCGCGACCCAGGGCCTCGGCATGGCCGGGTTGCGTGAGCAGGGTTTCGAGCGCCTCGGCCAACGCCTGGACGTCGCCCTCGGGCACCAGCAGGCCGGTGCGGCCATGGG
>DATINB010000197.1:0-4518 GCA_035474775.1 Luteimonas sp. | reverse complement strand
CTACGCCCTGCCCGCGCAGTTCCTGGTGATGGCCACGCAGAATCCCATCGAGCAGGAAGGCACGTTTCCGCTGCCGGAAGCCCAGCTCGACCGCTTCCTGATGTATGTCCGCATCGGCTATCCGGACGTCGATGCGGAATCCGCCATCCTGAAGCTGGCCCGCGACCGTGCGCGCAGCGGGGCCGCCGGCACCCCGCCGCTGCAGCGCGTTGCCGCCGCGGACGTGTTCGCCGCACGGGCCGCCGTGCTCGACCTGCACATGGCACCGCAGCTGGAGCGTTACCTGATCGAGATCGTCCTGGCGTCGCGCGACGCCGGCCGGTACGACGCCGACCTGGCGCGCCGCATCGGCTGGGGTGCCAGCCCGCGTGGGTCGATCGCGCTGGAACGCTGCGCACGCGCGCGAGCCTGGCTGGCCGGGCGCGATTTCGTCACCCCGGACGACATCCGCGAGGTCGCCGCCGACGTGCTGCGCCATCGCGTCCTGCCCAGCTACGAGGCGACCGCCGAGGGCTGGGACGGTGGACGGCTGGTCGAGGCGCTGCTCGACAAGGTACCGCTGCCGTGAGCAGGGCGCCGCGCGGGCCGTCGTCGACAGTCGCGCTGCCGGTCGCAATCACCTCGTCGGCGCCCCTGGGTGCGATGCACGCAGTGCATGCCTGACGGCATCGTGCCGACGTTGGCGGAACTGATCGCCCTGCGCTCGGGCGCACGCCCCGCTGCGCCCGCACGACGTGGCCGCCGTGGCATCAGCGGCCAGGCGCCGTCGCCGCAGCGCGGGCGCGGCATGGAGTACGCGGAGTCCCGGCCGTATGCGCATGGCGATGACGCCCGACACATCGACTGGCGCCTCACGGCCCGCTCCGGGACGCCGCACACCAAGGTGTTCCAGGCCGAACGCGAGCGCCTGACGCTGATCGTCGCGGACACCGACCCGGCGCTGTACTTCGGCACCCGCGTGCGCTTCAAGTCGGTGCAGGCGGCGCGGATCGCCGCCGTGGCGGCCTGGGCAGCGGTGCGCGACGGCGATCGGGTCGCCGCCCTGCGCGCCAGCCGGCGTGAAGCACCGGTGCCGCCGGCCGGCGGCCCACGCGGCGCCCTGCGCGTGATCGATGCACTGGTCCGCTGGTATGCGCGGCAACCGCCGGACGACGGCGGCCTGCCGATGGCGCTCGACCACGCCCGGCGCCTGCTGCGTCCGGGATCGCGGGTCGTCGTGGTCGGCGACGCGCTGGCGCTGGCGGCCATTCCGCCGGCGCGTTGGGCGGCGATGGCGCTGCACAACGATGTGGTGGCGCTGCTGGTGGTGGACGCACTGGAACAGGCGCCGCCAGCCGCGCAGCTGCCGTTCGCCACCGATCGGACCGGCGCGGCCGCGCGCCTCCAGCTCGATCTCGGCAGCGCCGTTCAGCGCGGTCGCTGGCATGCGGTGTTCATGGCACCGGCCGAGGCCACGGTGGAACGGCTTCGCGCGCTCGGCGTCGTCGCCGCGATCGTCCGCGCCGACGCGGCCGCGGATGCCTGGCTTCCCCGCGGCAGGGCCGGGGCGGCCACGTGATGCAGGCGGCCGACGCGCTGGTACTGCGCGACATCCATCCCGCGCCGGCGCCCGGCTGGTGGCCACCCGCGCCGGGCTGGTGGCTGCTGGCCGCGGCGCTGCTTCTGCTGGGCGGCGGCGTCGTGGCGTGGCGGGCGAGCCGCCGGCGCAGGCGGCGCCGCGTGGAACAGCTGTTCGACGACAACGTCGATGCCGCAGTTTCGCCTGCCGCGCGGGTCGCGGCGATCTCGGGCCTGCTGCGGCGCGCCGCGCGGCGTCGCCACCCGGGCGCCGCCGTCCTGCCGGACGCGGCGTGGCTCGCGCTGCTGGACTCGACGACGGCGGCTGCGGGTGCGGATGCGCTGGACCCGGGCCTCCAGGCGTTGTTGCTGGAAGGCGGGTACCGGCGCGAAGTCGATGCCGTCGAAGCCGAGCGGCTCCGTACGTGCGCGCGCGCCCTGTTCCTGCACTGGATGCTCGGGAGATGATCGCCGCGCTGGACATGCCGTGGGCCGACTTCGCCGGGTTTGCCTGGCAGTGGGCGTTGCTGGCGTTGCCGTTGCCGTGGCTCGTGAACCGCCTGTTGCCGCCCATGCATGCGCCGGGGCCGGCACTGCGCGTGCCCCTCGGCCAGCGACTCGTGGACGCTGCACGGTCGCCCGGGGTCGCGGATCGCCGCGGCAACGCGGCATGGCTGCTCTGGCTGGCCTGGATCCTCCTGTGCATCGCGATGGCGCGTCCGCAGTACTGGGGTGAGGTGGTGCAGCCACCGCAGGCCAGCCGCGAGCTGATGCTGGCGGTGGACCTGTCCGGCAGCATGGGCGAAGAGGACATGGTGCTGGGGGGCGAGGTGGTGGACCGCCTGACTGCGGCCAAGGCGGTGATCGCCGACTTCCTCGGGCGTCGTGACGGCGATCGCGTCGGGCTGCTGGTGTTCGGCCAGCGCGCCTATGCGCTGTCCCCGCTGACCCTCGACCGTGCCAGCGTCGCCGACCAGCTTGCCGACACCGTCGTCGGACTGGCCGGCCGCGAGACCGCCATCGGCGATGCCATCGGACTCGCCGTGAAGCGCTTGCGCGACGGGACCCGGAGCGAAGGACCCGCCGGCGGGCAGCCGAGGGTGCTCGTCCTGCTCACCGATGGCGTCAACACCGCCGGGTTGCTGGATCCACTGAAGGCCGCCGAACTGGCGCGCGATGCCGGCGTGCGCGTGCACACCGTCGCGTTCGGGGGCGAGAACGATGGCCTGTCCATGTTCGGGTTCAGCCTGCCCGGCGGGGCCAGCGAAATCGACGAAGGCACCCTCGAGCGAATCGCCACGATGACCGGCGGGCGGAGTTTCCGTGCCCGCGACACTGAATCCCTGGCCGGCATCTACGCCGAGATCGACCGACTGGAGCCGGTGAGCCGCCCGGGGCGCAGTGTCCGCCCGCGCAACGAAGGCTACCCGTGGCCGCTGGGTGCGGCGCTGGGCACGTTGCTGCTCGCCGCGGCGGGTGTCGGCAGGCGTCGCGCATGATCGATCTCGACTCGCTGCGGTTCCTGCGCCCCGCGTGGCTATGGGGATTGCTTGCCGTGCCGCCGCTGGGGCTGTCGTGGCACCTGCGTCGGCCGCATCGCAACGGCTGGCGCGCGCACGTGGACGCCCACCTGCTGCCGCACCTGCTGGAGGGTCGTCACGCGCGCGGCGGCCGGGCAGGGTTGGCGACGATGCTGCTGGCCACCACGCTGGCCCTGCTCGCACTGGCCGGTCCCAGCTGGCGGACGGCGCCGCAGCCCCTGCAACGGGGTGGCACCGCGCTGGTGGTGGCCCTGCAACTGGGGAGCTCGACGCGCGCCGGCGACCTGCCGCCATCGCGGCTGCTGCAGGCACGTGCGCGGTTGGCCGACATCCTCGCGGCGCGCGCCGGCGCGCCGGTCGGGCTGCTGGTCTACGCCGACGATGCGTTCGTGGTCGCACCGTTGACCGACGATGCGGCCAACGTGGCGCTGTTCCTCGACAGCCTGTCGCCGGAGGTCATGCCGGTCGACGGTGACCGACCGGATCGCGCAATCGACCTTGCAGTGCGGCTGCTGCGCCAGGCAGGTGCCCGCACTGGCGAGATCCTGGTCGTCGCCGACGGCGCTCCGGGTGCCGAAACGGTGGCGGCCGCCGCGCGTGCCTCCGCGCAGGGCATGCGCGTATCCGCGCTGGGTATGGGCCGCGAGCGTGGCGCCACGTATCGCATGGCCGACGGCCGGCTGGCGCAGGCGCGGCTGGACGCGGTCTCGCTCCAGGCCATGTCGGCCGCGGGAGGCGGTACCTACCGGGGGTGGGATGCGACCTGGTCCGACCTGGCCACCGGCGGCCCCCCGGGCGGCGGTGCCACGGCCAGCGGCAGCGCCACGGCACCGGTTCCGCTGGATGGCGGCTACTGGTTGCTGCCGGTCGTGCTGGCACTGGTGCTGCTTGCATTCCGGCGCGGCGCCGGCGCCGTGGCGCTCGCGGTCTGCCTGTGCCTGCCATGGCAGCCGCCGGCACGGGCACAGGCGGGGGGGACCGCCTGGCGCCGGCCCGACCAGGTCGCGCACGCGCGCCAGGTGGACGCGGAGGCCGCATACCGCCGCGGGAACTTCGCCGCGGCGGCCGACGCCTGGGCGCCCCTCGCCGGGGCCGATGCCGACTACAACCGCGGCAACGCCCTGGCGCGGGCCGGCCGATACGAGGACGCGATCGCGGCCTACGACGACGCGTTGCAGGCGCAGCCAGCCCATGCCGATGCAGCGGCCAACCGCGCCGCGGTGCGCGCCGCGATGCAGCGCAAGCCCCCGCCGGGCCCCCGCGATGGCAGCCGGGGCAAGCAGGACGATCCGGGGAGCAAGACCGACGAACCGCAGCCCGGCGCGGGCAAGCCGGGTGCCGACGGAACCGGCAAGGCCAGCGAAGCGGGCGCCGGCAATCCGCCGCCCGGCGATCCGCCGCGGCGACCGGATGCGTCGCC
>DATINB010000196.1:0-3167 GCA_035474775.1 Luteimonas sp. | reverse complement strand
GACATGCCGGTGATCAGGTACGCCAGGCCGCCGAGCAGTTTCTTCAGCCCTTCGCTGGTCTCCACGGTGACCTGCGTGCCGAACCCGCCGCTGGCGAGGTTGACGGCCCAGTGCGTCGCCCCGTCGGCGGTGACCTGCACCAGGTCCACCGTCCGGGCCACGCCGGCGGCCACCATCTCCAACGCGGCCAGCGGCTCGTCGGGGATGCCGGCGGCGGCGGCGAGGTCGTTCGCGGTTCCCAGTGGCAGCACGCCCAGCGACGGCAGGGACGCCGCATCCAGCGCATGGTTGGCGAGTGCCGACGCCACTTCGCTGACCGTCCCGTCGCCACCGCCCGCGATCACCGTGTCGACACCGTCCGCCACGGCCTCGTCGACATAGCGCCTGCAGTCGCCGTGTTCCCAGGTCACCCGCACGTCCAACGCCACGCCACGCGCACGCAGCGTGGCTACTGCGTCGCGCACCGCCTCGTTGCCGGTGGCCTTGCCGTTGAGGATCAGACGCCAGCGTGGGATGGACATGGGGACTCCGGGCGGATGCGCAGGCTAGCGGGCGCGCGCATCGGCGCGGTGAACACGCGACGCCGCGTGCCGGTCGGGCGTGATCGGCTGCTCAGCCGGCCCCGCGGCGCGCCGACGCGACCGCGGCGCGCATCTGCGCGATCACCGCGGCATAGTCCGGTTGTCCGAAGATGGCGGAACCCGCCACGAAGGTGTCCGCACCGGCCGCCGCGATGGCCCCGATGTTCGACGGCTTGACGCCCCCGTCGATCTCCAGCCGCGGCCGGCGGTCGCTGCGGTCGATGCGCGCGCGGATCCGGCGCAGCTTGTCCAGCGCGGAGGCGATGAACGCCTGGCCGCCGAAACCCGGGTTGACGGACATCACCAGCACCAGGTCGAGGTCGTCGAGCACGTAGTCCAGCACCTCCAGCGGCGTCGCCGGGTTCAGGACCAGCCCGGCCCTGCAGCCTTCGGCCTTGATCAGCTGGATGGTGCGGTGCACGTGCGCGCTGGCCTCGGGGTGGAAGCTGATGCAGCTGGCGCCGGCTTGCGCGAAGTCGCCGACCAGCCGGTCCACCGGTTGCACCATCAGGTGCACGTCGATCGGCGCGGTGACGCCGTGCTTGCGCAACGCCTCGCACACCAGCGGGCCGATGGTGAGGTTGGGCACGTAATGGTTGTCCATGACGTCGAAGTGCACCCAGTCGGCGCCGGCCGCGAGCACCGCGTCCACCTCCGCGCCGAGGCACGCGAAATTGGCGGACAGGATCGACGGGGCGATGATGCAGTCGGACATGGGCTACCTGGACCTGGCTGCCGGGGACGCCGGCCGGGACAGTCTAGCGAGTCGGCGCGCGGCGACAGGAGCCGCGGGCGCGGCGCGGGGCCAGGCGCACCTGGCGCAGGCGATCAGCGCCGCCTGCGCTTCGACTTGATGCGGTGGTAGGCCACGTTGATCTCGCTCGCCTTGCGCTCCGCCTGTTCGCGGAGGTCGCCGGCCGCGCCGGCGACGCGGTCGGGATGGTATTGCGAGATCAGGCGGCGATAGGCCTGGTCGATCTCGCCATCGGTGGCCTCGGGCGTGACGCCGAGCACGGCGTAGGCGGCATCTCGGCGGCTCGCGAACCCGTCGCTGTCGAAGGCGTGCCCGATCAGCAGCCCGACGATGCCGCCGGCCGGATGGCGCAACAGCAACCAGCCCGCGATGAAGCCCAGCAATTTTCCATACCAGCGTGCCATGCCCCGATTCTAGTGGCTGGGCGCCCCGCCATGAGCCCGCGTGCAGGTGGCTACAATGCCGGCCCTGCCGCACCGCGGCCGATCGCGAGCCGAGCATGGCCACGACCCTCCTGACTGCGGACCTGCCCGGTCTGGCGCTGCGCCATCGCGGCAAGGTGCGCGACCTGTTCGACCTCGGCGACGCCGACGGCGGGCCGGCGTTGCTGATGGTCGCGACCGACCGGCTGAGTGCGTTCGACGTGGTGCTGCCCGACCCCATCCCGGGCAAGGGCGAGATGCTGTGCCAGATCAGCAATTTCTGGTTCGAACGCACCGCGCACCTGGTGCCCAACCACCTCACCGGCGTGGACGTCGCCGCGGTGTTGCCGGCAGGCACCGACGTGGCGCTGTACGCGAAGCGCTCTGTGGTGGTGCGTCGGTTGAAGCCGGTCCCGGTGGAGGCCATCGCCCGTGGCTACCTGATCGGCAGTGGCTGGAAGGACTACCAGCGCACCGGCCGCGTGAGCGGCATCCGCCTGGCGGACGACCTGCGCCAGGCCGAGCGGCTGCCGCAGCCGCTGTTCACCCCGTCCACCAAGGCCGCGGTGGGCGACCACGACGAGAACATCGATTTCGACACCATGGTGCGCGCCGTCGGCGCCGACCTCGCCGAGCAGGTGCGCGACGCGACGCTGCGCCTGTACGCCTTCGCCGCCGCGCACGCCGAGCAGCGCGGCATCCTGCTGGCCGACACCAAGTTCGAGTTCGGCACCGACGCCGACGGTCGCCTGCACGTGATGGACGAGATGCTGACCCCGGATTCGTCGCGCTACTGGCCGGCGGATGCCTACCGGGTCGGCAGCAGCCCGCCCAGCTACGACAAGCAGTTCGTCCGCGACCACCTGGAGACGCTCGGGTGGGACAAGACCGCGCCGGGCCCGCGGCTGCCGGCGGGGGTGATCGCCGGAACGCGTGCCCGGTATGCGGAAGCGCTGCAGCGGCTGGCCGGCATTTCGATCGACTGACGCCTCGCGAGGCTATGCTCGCCCCTTTCCACGGGGAACCCAGCCGATGGACACCGTCAGCGGAACGCGGGACGCGCGGCGCCCGATCGAACGCTGGTTCGCCAGCTACTCGGACGACCATCGCAACCAGACCAACCAGGCCGTGCACCTCGTGGCGGTCCCGGCGATCCTGTGGAGCGTGATCGCGCTGCTGTGGTGCATCCCGGTGCCCGGCACGCTGTTCAGGCCGGGGACGTGGGCCATGCTGGCGCTGTTCGCGGCGTGGCTGTTCTACTACCGTGCCTCGCGGCGGCTGGGCCTGGGCATGCTGGCGGTGTTCGTGGCGATGGCGGCGTTGACCTGGCAGATGCAGGTCGCGCTCGGCACGCGCGGACTGTCGATTACTGCGGTCGCGGTGTTCGTGCTCGCGTGGATCGCGCAGTTC
>DATINB010000195.1:0-5155 GCA_035474775.1 Luteimonas sp. | reverse complement strand
GTAGGTGACCGCGGAGACCGCGGCCGCGATCGGGATGGTGAGGATCCAGGCCCAGATCATCTTCTCGACCACGGTCCAGCGGATCGCGTTGAAGCGTTTGGCGGTGCCCACGCCCATGATGGCCGCGGAGATGTTGTGCGTGGTGGACACCGGGATGCCCAGCGACGACGCCGCCAGGATCACCGAGGCGGCGCTGGTCTCGGCGGCGAAGCCGTGGATCGGGTGCAGCTTGACCAGCTTGTGGCCCAGCGTCTTGATGATCCGCCAGCCCCCCGCGGCGGTACCGGCGGCCATCACCAGCGCGCAGGACACCTTGATCCAGGTGTCGATGTCGCCATCGCGCAGCGCCGCGTCCGAGGGGTGCAGGAAGGCCAGCCATGGCGGCAGTGCATCCAGCGTGCCGGCCGCCTGCGCACCCGCCAGCGCCAGCGCGATGATGCCCATGGTCTTCTGCGCATCGTTCATGCCGTGCGCGAAGCCCATGCCGGCGGCACTGAGGATCTGGAACTTGCCGAAGAACCCGTTCACCCAGCGCGGCCTGGCGATGCGTGCCAACACGCCGCCGCTGCGCGCCATCATCGAGATGATGAAGAACAGCAGCCCCATCACCAGGAAGCCGGTGGCGAAACCGAGCACCGGCGAGGTGAACATCGGCACCACCACCTTCCACAGCACGCCGGCGCTCTGGTAGACCGGCTCCGCCGGCTGCGACCAGATCACCGCGTCCAGGTTGTCGTTGGACGCCGCGAGCGCGGCGCCCAGCAGGCCGCCGATCAGCGCATGCGAGGACGACGACGGCAGCCCCCACCACCAGGTGATGAGGTTCCAGGTGATGCCGCCGAGCAGCGCGCACAGGATCAGCTGCGAGCCGACCTCGACCACGCCGGCGTCGATCAGCCCGGAGGAAATGGTCTTGGCCACCGCCGTCCCGGCCAGCGCGCCGACCAGGTTCATGCTGGCCGCGAGTCCCACCGCCTGCATCGGCGACAGCACCTTGGTGGCCACCACGGTCGCGATCGAATTGGCGGTATCGTGGAAGCCGTTGATGTATTCGAACACCAGCGCGACCGCCACCACCACCAGCACCAGGGTCAGCATGGCGGCGCCTCAGCTGTTCTTCAGCACGATCTCGTAGGCCACCACGCCGGCCTCGCGGCAGCGGTCGATGGCCTTTTCGAGGATCTCGAAGAATTCCTTGAGCAGGAACATCTGCAGCGGTTCCAGCTTGCCCGAATAGATGTCCCGGTAGAGCTCCAGCATCAGCCGGTCGGCCTCGTTCTCGATCGAGCGCAGCTCGTCGTTGAGTGCCTTCATCGGCTCCAGCTTGAGGTGGCGCAGTTGGTGGACCATCTTCACCACCACCGCCGAGGCCTGCTCGAGCATCGCGGCTCGGGGCGCGAAATCGATGTGCTCGAGGTGGCGGGTGGCCAGCGAATAGCGGTCGGCGAATTTCTCGATCTGCTTGGGGATCTTGTACAGCGCCGAGCCCAGCGCCTCGATGTCCTCGCGCTCGATCGGCGTGATGAAACTGTCCACCAGCGCCTGGCTGATCTTGTTGGAGGCCTCGCGCTCGCGCTGGCGCGCCAGCTTGAAGGCATCCAGCGCGGGCTCGCGATCGGCGTCGCGGAGCATGCCGTGCAGGGCGCGGGCGGCGTCGTGGGCTGCGACGGCCGCATCCTCCAGCAACGTGTAGAACTGGTTGCCTTGGCCGAAGATCGTCTGCAGGGAGAACATGCGGCGGCGCCTCGCGGTCGGTCGTGGATGGGCCGCGGGCGCTGGTCTGCGCCGCGGCGAGGCGGATTATGACCGTTGGGTGACCATTGCGCGCGGCCCCGCCCCGCGGGGGCTGCGTTCACGGCGCCTGTTATGATCGCCCGTCATCGAAGCGACGCCATCCCCCTGCGCCGCACCAGACCCATGGACGACGACCCTAGACCGCTGCAACGCCGATCCGCCGCCCGCCCCGCCGGGCCCGAGCCGTCGCGCCCGCCGATGCATCCGACGACCCCAGGTGCCGCGTGCTGCAGCTGCTGATCGTCTTCGCGCTGATCGCGCTCAACGCGTTCTTCGCCCTCTCCGAGATGGCGCTGGTGACGGCGCGCAAGTCGCGGCTCCGGCAGATGGCGGAGACCAGCCGCGGTGCCCGCAAGGCGCTGGCGCTGGCCGAGCATCCCGACAACCTGCTGTCCACGGTCCAGATCGGCATCACCCTGATCGGCGTGCTGAACGGCGTGTTCGGCGGCGAGGCCATCGGCCTGCTGATCGCCAACTGGATCGATGGCGTGTTTCCCTCCGCGCAGGAATATGCGCGACCGATCGGCATCGGCACCGCGGTGGGGCTGATCACCGCCGCCTCGGTGATCTTCGGCGAGCTGATCCCCAAGCGCCTGGCGCTGACCAACGCCGAGCGCATCGCGGCGGTGGTCGCGCTGCCCCTGCAGGGCCTGGCCAGCGCGGCCAAGCCGGTGGTGTTCACGCTGGGCGCCATCAACCGCCTGGTGCTGCGCGTGCTCGGTATCAAGGACGATTCGCGCAGCGCGATCTCCGAGGAAGAGATCCGCATGCTGGTGAGCGAGGGCCACGAGCAGGGCGTGATCGACGAGGACGAGCGCAACATGATGAACCGCGTGCTGCGCCTCGGCGACCGCAGCACGGAAAGCCTGATGACCCCGCGCACGCGCATCGCCTGGCTCGACATCTCGGAGAGCTTCGAGGAGAACCTGGTCACCATGCGGGCCACGCCGTTCTCGCGGTATCCGGTGTACCGCGGCAGCGACGCCGACGTGGTCGGCGTGCTGGAGATCAAGTCGCTGATCGACCGCCTGGAAGCGCGCGAGTTCGACCTGTTCAAGTACCTGCGCGAGACCTTGTTCGTGTCCGAGTCCACGCCGGCGCTCAAGCTGCTGGAGATCCTGCGCGAGGAGCAGCAGTCGCTGGCGCTGGTGGTCGACGAGTACGGCGACGTGACCGGGATGGTCACCGTGAACGACATCATGGAGGCGGTCATCGGGCGCATATCCGGCGGCGACGGCGCCGACGCCCAGCCGCTGGTGGTGGTGCGCGACGACGGTTCGCTGCTCGTCGACGGCGCGCTCCCGGTCGACTCGCTGCGCGAGCTGCTCGGCGGCGGGGCGCTGCCCGACGAGGACGAGCACGATTTCCATACCGCCGCCGGCATGATCATCGTGCGCTTCGGGCGCATCCCCAATGCCGGCGAGCATTTCGACTGGAACGGCTGGCGCATCGAGGTGGTCGACCTGGATGGCCCGCGCGTCGACAAGCTGCTGCTGCAGAGGACGGCGGTCGACTCGCCCGCCGATGCCGACTGACGCGGGCCGCGCCCGGTCGGCACATGACGGCACGCGTGCGCTGCTGGCCAGGTTCGCCCTGGGTGATCCCGCGGAGACGCTGACACTCCGCACGCTGCTGGACGGCCTTGGCCGGAGCCTGTTCGGCATGCTGCTGTTCCTGGCCACGCTGCCGGCGTTCCTGCCGATCCCCGGGGTCGCCGGTGCATTGAGCGGGCCGCTGGTGGTGCTGGTGGGCATGCAGCTGCTGGTCGGCATGCGCCGCCCGTGGCTGCCGCGCTTCGTCGCCGAGCGCGGTCCCACGCGGGCCACCCTGGTGCGCTTCGAACAGCGCATCGCGCCCTGGCTGGCACGGCTGGAGCACCTGATCCGGCCGCGCCTCGACGGCGTGCTGGACCACCGCGCATCGACATCGTTCACGGGACTGCTGCTGGTGTTGCTGGGCGTGCTGCTGGCGCTGCCGATCCCGTTCACCAACTATCTGTTCGGCGTCCTGCTGCTGCTGTTCGCGCTGGCCTTGCTGGAGCGCGACGGCGCGCTGATGCTGGTCGCCTGGGCGGCCGGTGCGGTCGCCATCGCCGTGTTCGGCATCCTGAGCGGCACGCTGGCCGCGGCGGCCGGCCACTGGCTGGAGCGGATGTTCTAGGCCGGCTGGTCGATCAGCGCTGCGAACGCGTCGACATCCATCGGGTAGCCGAGCCAGTAGCCCTGCGCCAGGTCGCAGCCGCGCTCGCGCAGCACGTCGAACTGGCCTTCCTTCTCGACCCCTTCGGCGACCACGGTGATTCCGAGCGAATGGGCCATGGCGATGATCGCCGTGGTCAGCGCCAGGTCATCGGGATCGCGCAGCATGTCGGACACGAAGCTGCGGTCGATCTTGACGCCGTCCACCGGCACCCGGCGCAGGTGGCTCAGTCCGGAGAACCCGGTTCCGAAGTCGTCCAGCCACACTTTCACCCCGCTGGCGCGCAGTCGCGACAACAGGCTGCTGACCCGCAGTTCCTCGCCGATGACCGCGGTCTCGGTCAGCTCCACGTGCAGGCAGGCCGCGCCCAGGCCGGTGTCCTGCAGCACGCCTGCGACCTGCTCGGCCAGATCGCCGCTGCGCAGCTGCCGCGGCGACACGTTGACCGCCACGAACAGTCCGGCGGCGGCAGGCGAGCCGTCGTGCCAGCGGCGGGCGTCGCCGCAGGCCTGGCGCAGCACCTGCGGACCGATGACTTCGATCAGGCCGCTCTGTTCGGCCACGTCGATGAACACCGACGGCGCCACCATGCCGTGCTCGGGGTGCATCCAGCGCAGCAGCGCCTCGGCCCCGACCAGCTTGCGGTCGGACAGGCGGTAGACGGGCTGGTAGGCCAGGCTCAGCTCGCCGCGATCCCAGGCCCCGCGCAGGTCCTGCTCCATGCGAACGCGGCGCCCGACGGCCTGGTCCATCGCCCGGCTGTAGAAGCGGTAGCAGTTCTTGCCGGCGAGCTTGGCCTGGTACATCGCGATGTCGCCGTTCTTCATCAGCGTGGTCGCGCCGTCGGCGTCCTCGGGGAACAGCGACACGCCGATCGAGGTACCCAGGAACACCTGCCGGCCCTGCACCATGATCGGCAGGCTCAGCTCGGCCACCAGGGTCTCGGCCAGCTGGCTCGCGGCGTCGCGCACCGATCCGCCGCGCCCGTCCACGGCCTCCACCAGGATCACGAACTCGTCGCCGCCGAACCGGGCGAGCATCGCGCCGTCACCACCGAGGCGGTCGACCGCATCGCGGATCCGGCCGGCGAAATGCACCAGCACTTCATCGCCGGCGTCGTGTCCCAGGGTGTCGTTGATGCGCTTGAAGTCGTCGATGTCGG
>DATINB010000194.1:0-4757 GCA_035474775.1 Luteimonas sp. | reverse complement strand
TGCGCAACGAGCAACTGCGAAAGGACCTCGAGGATGTCTAACGTTCTACCAGGCAGTACGCCATCATCGCGGCGGGCCGGACATCCGACAAGCGCGGTAGTCAGGGAAGTTTCACTTTCCTGCGCGTGATGACTTGTGAATATCTGCGCATCCTCGTATCATGCGCGTCCCCGGTACGCCGGGGAAACGGAGAGGTGGCAGAGCGGTTGAATGTACCTGACTCGAAATCAGGCAGGCGTTTATAGCGCCTCGGGGGTTCGAATCCCCCCCTCTCCGCCAGCATCCGCAACCCGGGGCCTGCGCGCGATCGCAGGCCCTTTGCGTTCGTGTCCAGGCGCCTGCACTGCACGCGGGTGGACACGTCCACTCTGCTACCGTACCGATCCCCCGACGCGCACCCTTCCATGCACCATCCGGCCCCGCAGCCCGCGTCATCCCTGCTGTCCTGCCGCCGCGGCTTCGCGCGTTGGCCCGGGAAGGCGTCCAGCGGACGTGTCGGAGCCCATGTCGCATGATCGAGTTCGGGCACCTGACCCACGTCGGCCTGCGCCGTGAGTTGAACGAGGACACGTATTACGGCGACAGCGAACTCGGCCTCTGGCTGGTGGCCGACGGCATGGGTGGGCATGAATACGGCGAGGTCGCGAGCGCACTCGCACGCGAGGCGATTGTCCGCGAGACGCGCCAGGGCACTCCGCTGGCGCAGGCGATCCGCATCGCCGACGAGGAAATCATCCGTGCGTCGCGCAAGCGCCAGGACGCGCTGCCCATGGGCACCACCGTGGTTGCCGCACGGATCACCGGCAACCGCTTCGAAGTGGCCTGGGTCGGCGACAGCCGTGTGTACCTGTGGCGCGACGGCAAGCTCGCCCAGCTCTCGCAGGACCACAGTTACGTCCAGGAACTGATCACCCAGGGCGCCATCAGCATCGACCAGGCACGCAGCCACCCGCATCGCAACGTGGTCACCCAGGCACTGGGCGTCACCGACCCGCAGTCGCTGAACGTGGAGACGATGTCCGGCGAACTCGCGCCCGGCATGCAGCTGCTGCTGTGCAGCGATGGCCTGACCGAGGAGGTCGACGACAGCGGCATCTCGCGCGTGCTGGGCCACCTGGAATGCAGCGCGCAGGAATGCGTCGATGGCCTGGTCGCCGCGGCTCTGGATGGCGGCGGTTCCGACAACGTGACGGTGGTGCTGGTCCGCAGCCACTGACGGGCCGCGGGCGTTCCGCGCCTGCGCCGGTGGTCAGTCCGGACCGTGCGCCGGTTGCTGCGCCCACAGGCTGTGTCCGGCACGCGCGACGATGGCCGCCACGCGCGCCGCATGCGCGGCCAGTTCGTCGTCGCGGACCTGGACCCGCGGCCGCGCTGCCGCTTGCGTGGGCACGCCGAACGACACCAGGATGCGCGGCGCCGCGGTGGGCGGGCTGGCCAGCCCCAGCTCGCTCTGCCCCGCGGTGAGTGCCAGGTAGGCTTCGGCGAGCAGCTGCGCGTCCAGGAGCGCGCCATGCAACTGGCGGTGTGAATTGTCCACGCCGAGACGCCGGCACAGCGCATCGAGCGAATTGCGCTGGCCGGGAAAGCGCTGGCGGGCGAGTTCCAGCGAGTCCTGCACCCGCACCCGCTCGCGCAGCGAACCATGGCCGGCGCCCAGCAGCGACAGCTCGTTGTCGAGGAAGCCGACGTCGAAGGCCGCGTTGTGGATCACCAGTTCGGCGCCGTCGATGAATTCCAGGAACGACTCGACCACCTCGCCGAAGCGCGGCTTGTCGGCCAGGAATTCCAGCGTCAGGCCGGTCACCTCCTGGGCGCCCGGTTCGAACTCGCGATCCGGATTGAGGTAACGCTGGAAGGTGCGACCCGTGGGCCGCCGTTCCACCAGTTCCACGCAGCCGATCTCGACGACGCGGTTGCCCTTGCGCCATTCCAGGCCGGTGGTCTCGGTGTCGAGGACGATCTGTCGCATGGGTCGGGGTGCGTCCGGTTGCTCAGCGGCGGCCGAGGCCGGCCTTGATGCGCAGTGCGGCATCGCGGGCCAGCTCGTCCACGCGCTCGTTGTCGGGGTCGCCATTGTGGCCCTTCACCCAGCGCCATTCGATGCGGTGGCGCAGGGTGGCGGCCTGCAGGCGCTGCCACAGGTCCTGGTTCTTCACCGCCGCACCGCCAGCGGTCCGCCAGTTGCGCCGGATCCAGTTGGGCAGCCACTCGGTGATGCCCTTGCGCACGTACTGCGAATCGGTCTGCAGCATCACCGCACAGGGCTCGGTCAGCGTCTCCAGCGCGACGATCGCCGCCATCAGCTCCATCCGGTTGTTGGTGGTGTCGGGCTCGCCGCCGGAAAGCTCGCGTTCGCGGGTTCCGTGGCGCAGCAGGGCGCCCCAGCCGCCCGGGCCGGGGTTGCCCAGGCAAGCCCCGTCGGTGTGTGCCTCCACCGCCTTCATCCGGCGGCAAGCCCGTCCGGCAGGCGCAGCGGCTGGCGACGGCGGACCGGCGTCAGTGGATGGGTGCGCTTCTCGCTGCGCACCAGGTAGGCGGCCCGCAGCCCCGGCCCATCCTGGCGCCGCGGCGCGGCCTGCACCATCCAGGTGGGGCCCAGCCCCTGCGAGACCGGGTCCGGCTGCAGTCCGACGGCCCGCAACCGCCGCCGCCACGTCAGCGGCTCGGACGCCGCGAAGCCCTGCCCGCGCCACCGCCAGCGATACGGCGCCAACGGATTGAGCGCGAGCAGCCACAGGTGGCCACCCGGGACCAGGATGCGCGCCGCCTCTTCGAGCAGGCCGGGGGCGCCGGGGCCGGCCACGTGCTGCAGGACGACACAGCCGAAGCATTCGCTGGGCAACGGCAGGGGCAGGCCGCAGGCGATGGCACCGCTCCACCCCGCCGCTGTCCGACCCAGCGCAAGGCCGCGCCCCGGGGGCAGTTCGCCCGGTGGGTTGGGCAGCAGCCAGAGCCACGGCTGTCCGGGCCGCGCCGCGACCGCCTGCTCGACGACGCCCTGCTCGCTGTCGAGCACGGCGCGCCCGGACGGCAGGTCGAACCAGCACGACAGCGGCAGCGAGGCGGCCAGCTGCGGTTGACCGCTTGGCGAACGGGGGGGCATGGTCGCCATTCTAGACGCCCGGCCGGACAGATCCGATGCGACCCACGCCGCTGCCTGCTTTCAGCGACAACTACATCTGGCTGCTTCGATGCGGGAATGGCCTGGCTCTGGTGGTCGACCCGGGACAGGCGGAGCCGGTGCGGGCGGCGCTGGGCGCCGGCGACCTGCAGCTGGCGGGCATCCTGCTCACCCACCATCACGACGATCACATCGGCGGGGTGGGCCGGCTGCTTGAGCAGTGGCCGGAAGCTACGGTGATCGCGCCGGACGATGCCCGCATCCGGCAGGCGACGCGGCGCGTCGGGGACGGCGAGACGGTGTCGATCGGCGACCTTCGCTTCCAGGTTATGGCGGTGCCGGGCCATACCGTGAGCCACGTCGCATTCCATGGGCACGGGCTCTTGTTTTGTGGCGATACCCTGTTCAGTCTCGGCTGCGGCCGGCTGTTCGAAGGCGACGCCGGACAGATGCTCCACTCGCTCGACCGCCTCGCCGCGCTGCCGGACGACACCCTGGTCTGTTGCGGCCATGAATACACGCAGTCGAATGCCGCCTTCGCGCAGGCCGTCGACCCCGACAACGCGGCGCTCGCGCGACGCATCGAGGAGGTCGCCCGCATGCGGACCGCAGGCCAGCCCACCGTTCCCGTCCCACTCGCCGTGGAGCGCGCCAGCAACCCGTTCCTGCGCGTCGACGCCGCGGCGGTCCGCGACGCGGTGGCGCTGCATGCCGGGGTCGACGGGCTCGATCGTGAGGCCACCTTCGCCGCCCTGCGGCGCTGGAAGGATGGCTTCCGCGCATGATGCGGGGCCATGGCGGCACCGCGCTGGCCGTGGCGATGGCGTGGCTCGCCACGCTGGGGGCCCAGGCGCTTCCGGAGGCATCCGCGGCCGAGGCGCCGACGAGCGCTCACCCCGGACCCGCCGGACCGGCCGGTGACCTCGCCGCAGCGGACGCGCCGGCCATCGCGGTTCCGGCCCCTCGCGACCGCAGCGGTCGCGACATCTTCCGACGCTTTCGCGAGGGGCTGGGCGAGCCGGCCTGCAGTGACGGGGTGGATCCACGCTGGCGCCGCCACTTCGCGCATGTCCCCGGGCAACTCGAGGGCGGCGGTGGCGATCTGCTGGCCCTGTTCGGCTACGTGGTGGACGCGTTGCGCGAGGCCAACCTGCCCACCGAGTTCGCGCTGATCCCGTTCGTGGAAAGTGGATACCGGCCTGCCGCACGCAGCGCGGCGGGGCCGGCCGGACTCTGGCAGTTCATGGCCCGCACCGCCCGCGACCACAGCATTCCGGTCTCGGCGACCTACGACGGCCGACTGTCCCCGGTCGCATCCACGCGCGCCGCGGTGCGCTACCTCAAGACCCTGCACGGCATGTTCGCCGGCGACTGGCGGCTGGCGGTGATGGCATTCAATGCCGGTGAATACCGCGTGCTCTCCGCGCTCAAGCGCCATGGCCAGCGTGCCGCGGATGCACGGCCGGTGGCGTTGTCCAGCCTGACCGGCATCACCCAGGCCTATGTCGGCAAGTTGCACGCGCTGTCGTGCCTGCTGGCCGAGGCCGAAGGCGACGCGCGCTGGATGCGCACCCTCGATCGACCCGTCCCGCGGCTGGTGGCGGTGGAGCTGCCGGTGGGTACGGTGGACCTGGGT
>DATINB010000193.1:0-3481 GCA_035474775.1 Luteimonas sp. | reverse complement strand
TCCGGGGCACATCGGTCTGGGGATGGCGTCATGGTGGGCGGGCTGGCAACGGGGCGCGCGTCGGCACCACGGAAGCGACAGTCTAGTGCCGTCGCGGCGCGCTCACGGCCTGGCGACGACCGCCAGTGTCAGCCGGGAGATGCACACCAGGCGCTCGCGTTCGTCGGCGATGCGGATTTCCCATGCCTGGATGCTGCGTCCGATGTGCAGCGGGCGCGCAGTGCCGGTCACCACCCCGTCGCGCACGCCACGCAGATGGTTGGCGTTGATCTCGATGCCGACGCACGCCTGGTCGTCCTCGACGCACAGCATGCCGGCACTGCTGCCCAGGGTCTCGGCCAGCAGCACCGAAGCGCCGCCATGCAGGAGGCCGTAGGGCTGGCGCGTGCCGGCATCCACCGGCATGGTCGCGCTGAGGTGCGCGGCCCCCACGTCGGTGAAGCAGATGCCGAGGCGCTCGATGGCGGTCCCGACGGACAACGCGTTCAGTTCCGCCACGGTCGTCTGTCGCCGGAAGACCGGGGGCTGGTCACGCATGTGAGCCAACACCGGTCCGGGTGGCCGCCGTGGGCATCGGCATGCCGCGCCTGGCACCGGACGCTGGCCGCGAAGCCGGGACCGTCGTCACCGTGGAAGTGGCCATGGGCGTCGTGCGGATCCGGGTGGTGCAGGGAACCGAAGATTAGGGCGGCGCGCCCGGCACCGTCAAAGCACGAGGATGGCATCGGCACGTCGGCGCCGACCGTGCCGATGGCGCGAGGCCACCCCGCGCCGCGACCGGGGTGCCTCAGGCGAACCGGAACCGCGTCCCGCTGCCGCCACCGGCGTAGCGACGCGAGGCGGCATAGCCGCTGCTGTTGCCGTACCCCACGCCGAAGTCACGGACGCGGGGCTCGCGCGGGCCGCTGCCGGCGATGGCCTGCGACAGGAAGCTGGTCGGGCGGACGCGGCGGGTGGTCGCGGTGGCGGTGGTGGAGTTGAGCGCGGCGGCGTAGGTGGTGTTCATGGCATGTCCTTGGTGGTTGTGACCTGGTGTGTTGGTAAAGTACCACACCACTGTCATAGCACATATGCCAAAGGTCACCCCTCTCGCGTGATCTAGCGCAAGTTGCTGATTCTTGTAGGAAACAGCGCTGAAAACTGTTACAGGATCGGGGCCAGCCCGCCGCCGAAGCCGGTGAAAATGCGCGTCAATACCGACTTGAGGCCCAGGTTGACCTCTGGAAAGTCGCCCACCGGCTCGTAACAGGCGCGGAAGCCGGGATCGCCCGGCGGCAGGGGCAACGGGCACTCCGGGGACGGACGGAACTCGTAGCTCGTCGCGTAACGCACCGGCCACAGGTCGAACAGCGGCAGGCTCTCCGAAACCTTGGCCAGCGAATATTCCAGCCCGGAGAAGATCGGCGGCTTGTCGCGCCGCGCGATGGTCCAGGCATTGGCCGGCAAGGTGTCGCGCCGGATGCTGGCCGCCAGCGCCTGCGCAAACGCGGCGTCCTCGATCACCACGGCGCCTTCGGTGTTGTAGGTATCGCCACGCGGATCGAAGTTGTGGGTTCCGACCACGCCGATGCGCTCGTCGATGACCAGCGACTTGGCGTGCATGCCGAAGCGCACGCCGCCGCGTGCCAGCGGCACCGGCTCATTGGCGCCGAACCCGGACCAGCGCAGCGCCGAATACTCGCGCCCCAGCGGGCGCACCGCGTCCGGTCGGGTGCTGGAGGCGGCGTCGTCGGGATGATCGGGGCTTTCGTCGATGCGGGCCGTGCCGTCGGCGTCCCAGCTGATCCCGACCGTTCCGGTGGCGTCGACGTCGATCGGTGCGTCCTGGGGGAACGGTTTGTACTCGTAGATCTCGAAGCCGAAGTCGCGCAGGTAGCGGCGCTTGTACTTGTAGGCGATCGAGTAGGTGATGAACGCATCGGTGGCGGCCAGGCTGTTGGTGGACACGATGACCCGCGGCGGGTCGTCGCGGTCGTGCAGGCCGCGGAACAGGTCCTGCGCGGCCGGGGACAGCACCAGGTAGGGGGTCTGCAGGATCACCTCGTCGCGTGCCGACTCGATCAGTTCGCGCAGGCCACGGGTCGAGGGCGCCACGCCCTCGTAGCTGCGGCGGTGCTTCTGTGGCGGATCCGCGATGTACTCCACCGCGCCGACGGCCAGCGCGCGGGCGCCGAGCCGCGACACCAGCGCGTCGTCGTCGGCATCGCGGGACATGGTGGCGACGCGCTGCGGGCGCTCGAAGGCGGTGTGCTCGCGCGCCGCCGGGCCGTCGCGGAGCAGCCGGCGTCCGACATCGGAGAGGCGCTCGATCGGCCGGCTGGGTGGGGCGCGCCAGTAGCTTTCGAAGCTGGTGGCCATGTCGCGCACCACCGGGCCGGCGACCAGCAAATCGCGGTCGCGGAAGTTGTACTCGTCGTCCCAGTCGTAATAGCTGTTCTGGTAGTTGCGTCCGCCGGTGATGCCGATCAGCCCGTCCACCAGCATCAGCTTGTTGTGCATGCGCCGGTTGAGCCGCCGCCAGCAACAGGCCGCCGCCACCACGTACTGCAGGTGGTTGATCCGCGCCCGGCCGAGCACCGGGTTGTAGATGCGCATCTCGAAGTTGACGTGCGCGGCGGCCAGCGCCGCCAGCGTGTCGACGTGCTTGAGTGCGGACAGCTGGTCGACCAATACCCTCACCCGCACGCCCCGGCGGGCCGCGGTGAGCAACTCGTCGAGGACCAGGTGGCCGGCATCGTCCTCGTCGAAGATGTAGGTCTGGATCTCGATGCTGCGGGTGGCCGAGCGGATCAGGTTGAGACGCGCCAGCAAGGCATCCTGGCCGTAGTCGAGCAGCAGCGCGTGGTGGCGGGGCGAGCCGCCCGCGCTGCGCGCGAAGGCATCGGTGCCCAGTTCGCGGATCGCGGACGGCTGGGCGCAGGCGTCCGGCCGGGCGCAGTCGATCGCCGCCGAGCGCGCACCGAGCGCGATTCCCGCGGCAGCCTCGCGGTCGGTGCCGGAAAACGTCGCGCAGGCCCCGGATGCCAAGGCCAGCAGCAGCACCGCCAGCCGCGACAGCGCGGTCATGTGCCACCGCCGCGGGTGCGGATGCGCAGTTCGAAGCGCACGCTTTCCGACAGCGCGAAGCTCCAGCGATCCACCCCGTAGTGGCCTCGCTGCACGTTGCCGCTGGCGATCACGTCGCATTCCTCGCCCGGGTTGCCGCAGACCGACGGCGCCACCTCGAACGCTTCGCGCCGCTGCACGCCGCGGATGCTGAGCACGCCACCGAGGGTGCCGCCGTCGCGGGTGAGCGCGGGGGCGTAGGGGTCGGACACGAAGGTCACCTCGGGGAACCGCTCGGCGTCGAAGAACCCCTTGCCACGGGTCAGCCGCGTGTAGTTCCGGTTGTCGACGATCTCGACGTCACGCGCGGACAGCGTCAGCTGCACGCGCTTGCGACCATCGTCGAGCGCCACGATCCGGCCGCTGTAGACGGGGA
>DATINB010000192.1:0-3624 GCA_035474775.1 Luteimonas sp. | reverse complement strand
CGCCTATGACTACACCGCGGTGATGGCGATGCCGCGCATGGAGGGCATCGACCGCCCGCTGCCCTGGTTGCGCGCACTGGTGGATTCGGTGGCGTCGCATCCCGACGGCCTGGCGCGCACGGTGTTCGAGCTGCAGACGGTGGACTGGCGCACGCAGCAGCCGATCGCGGGCGACATGCTCAGCGCGCAGGCGCGCGCCCTGGTGGCACGTGGCGCGCGGCACCTGGCGTATTACCCCGATGACTTCCTGCGCGCCTCCCCCGCGCTGCCCGTGGCGCGCGAGGTGATCTCGGCCCGCGACTTCCCCTACATCGAGCGCTGACCCATGGACTGGCCCACCTTCTCGCCGCTCGCGGTGCTGTTCAACTTCGCGTTCTTCTACCCGATCGTGATGGCGTTCTTCTGGATCGTCGGCGGCCTGTACTACCACGTGCGCCGCGAGCGCGGCATGCCCGGCCCGGGCCGTCCCGAGCCGCTGCACACCTCGCCGCACGTCGCGATCCTGGTGCCCTGCTTCAACGAAGCGACGCACGTGGCGGAGACCATCGCCGCACTGTCCGCGCAGGACTACCCGGACTTCGAGATCATCGCCATCGACGACGGCAGCAGCGATGGCACCGGTGCCGCACTCGATGCGCTGGTTCCGCTGCATCCCAAGCTGCGCGTGGTGCACCTGGCCAGCAACCACGGCAAGGCCAACGCACTGCGCATGGGCACCCTCGCCTCGCGCGCGGAATACCTGGTCTGCGTGGATGCCGACGCGGTGCTCGACCCCAATGCCACGCGCTGGATGGTCGGTCACCTGCTGGACGGCGCGCGCGTGGGCGCGGTCACCGGCAACCCGCGCGTGCGCAACCGCAGCACGCTGATCGGCCGGATGCAGGTCGGCGAGTTCTCCGCGATCATCGGGTTGATCAAGCGCGCGCAACGCGTCTATGGACGCCTGTTCACGATCTCCGGGGTGATCTGCGCGTTCCGGCGCACCGCCCTGCACCGCGTCGGTTACTGGTCGGACGACATGGTGACCGAGGACATCGATGTGTCCTGGCGCCTGCAGCTGGACGGCTGGGACATCCGCTACGAACCCAACGCGCTGGCGTGGATCCTGATGCCGGAAACCCTGGGCGGGCTGTGGAAGCAGCGCCTGCGCTGGGCGCAGGGCGGCGTCGAGGTGCTGCGCCGCCATGGCGGCAAGGCGCTCAGCTGGCGCTGGCGGCGGATGTGGGGCGTGCTGGTCGAATACGCGCTCAGCCTGACCTGGGCCTATGTGATGCTGGCCATCATGCTGCTGTGGGCGATCGGCAAGTTGGTGGCGCTGCCGCCCGAGCTGCACGTCGCGAGCATCCTGCCCAAGTGGCACGGCGTGGTGCTGGCGATGGTCTGCCTGCTGCAGTTCGCCACCAGCCTGGTGGTGGAACGCCGCTACGAGCCCAAGCTCGCGCGCAACTTCTACTGGGTGATCTGGTACCCGATCGCGTTCTGGCTGATCGGCATGTTCACCGCGGTGGTGGCGCTGCCGAAGACGCTGCTCAGCCGCAATCGACGCGCGGTGTGGACCAGTCCCGACCGGGGCGTGGCATGACGCCGCCCATCATCGACCGACCCGAGCGCCAGGGCCGGGGCCGGCGCACGCTGTTCACGGTGCTCACCGGGACCGCCTGGCTGGTCTATTTCTACCTGTGGCTGCCGTTGATCACGCTGGTGGCCTGGGTCCTCGGCGTGCACACCGCCTACGGGCGCCTGTACCTGCAGCAGAACGCGGTGGATCCGTTCCTGCTGCTGGCGCTGCCGGTCATCGCGCTGGCGTGCGCGGTGGTGCTGCTGGTCTGGGCCGAATACAACCGGGCACGTTTCCAGGGCGAGGACCGCCGCAAGGCGGTGGCGTCGATCGACGACGACGCGGTGGCGCTGGCGCTGGGCGCCGACGCGGCCACGGCGGCGGCGCTGCGCGGCGGACGCAACATGGCGCTGGCGCTGGATGCGCAGGCGCGCCCGGCGTCCGCCACCGCACGCCTCGTGGCCCCGGCCGCAGTCGGCGCGCCAGTCGGGGCGCTCGCGGGCGCGTCGGTGGACGCCCGACGCTAGGCGCGCGACAACCCCACCCGTCCCTGCCACGGGCCGGCATCGCGGCACCGTGCCGGTCACTCGCGGCGGCGTGCCGGTCGGATGGCCCGTCGCCGGGCACCGGGTCATTCCGCCCCACGGCATCGCCCGGGAGCTTCACGGCGTGGACGCATCGCCGCCGGCCTGTACCGCGCGCAGCCGGTGCCGCAACAGCTCCAGCCTGGGATCACCGGCCGCACCCGGCGAGGTCCTGGCGGCCAGGCTTGCGGCCGGATCGCCGGCCTCCCAGCGCGCTGGATCGGCCGCGGCGCGGTAGGCATCGCGGAACGGCACGCCGTCGCGCGCCATGTCCACCGCCAGGTCGGTGGCGTACATCGACGGCTCCAGCGCGGCGCGCATGCGATCGGTGCGCCATTCCAGGTTGCGCAGCAGGTCGGGCAACAGGGCGAGCGCCTGCAGGCCGTTGCCGAACCCGTGGAACAGCGCACCCTTGCCGAGCTGGAAGTCGCGGTGGTAGCCGGAGGGCAGCGACGACAGGTGCTCGAGTTCGGCACGGGCGGCGGCCACGCTGGCATAGGTGGCGCGCATCAGCTCGATGACGTCGGGGTTGCGCTTGTTGGGCATGATCGAGCTGCCGGTGGTGTACTGCGCCGGCAGCGCCACGAAGCCGAACTCGGCGGTGGTGAACAGGCTCAGGTCCCAGGCCAGCCGGCGCAGGTCGCCGACCGCGCTGCCCAGCGCCTCCAGCGCCGCCATCTCGAACTTGCCGCGCGACAGCTGCGCGTAGGTGGCCGACAGCTGCAGCCGCGCGAAGCCCAAGGCCTTGGTGGCGGCATCGCGCGCCAGCGGCAGGTTGACGCCGTAGCCGGCGGCGCTGCCCATCGGATTGGCGTCCACCCAGTCGCGCGTCTGCCCGGCGCGTACCGCGTCGTCGATGAACGCCTCCGCCCAGCCTGCCCACCACATGCCCAGCGACGACACGACCGCGCGCTGCAGATGGGTGTAGCCGGGCAACGGCACGTCCGCTTCCGCTGCCGCGCGGTCGAGTGCGATGCCGGCGACCTCGATGCACAGCGCCCGCGTGCGCACCAGCTTCTCCTTCAACCACAGGCGCGTGGCCACCAGCACCTGGTCGTTGCGGCTGCGCCCCGTGTGGATGCGCCGGCCGGCATCCCCGAGACGCTCGGTGAGGCGCGCCTCGATCGCGGAATGGCCGTCCTCGTAGCGCGCATCCAGCACGAACGCGCCGCTGCGGAAGTCGTCCGCCAACTGCACGAGCTCCCGCTGCAGGCCCTGGCATTCATCGGCATCGAGGATCCCGATCGCCTGCAGGCCGTCGGCATGGGCGGCGCTGGCCTGGATGTCGTACAGGAAGAACTCGCCGTCGAGCAGGACATCGTTGCCGGCCAGGAAGGCCTGGATTTCGGCATCGACGGCGATCCCGGGTTTTTGCCACAGAAGGTCGGACATGGGTGTTCCTGTTGGTGTCGGCGCGAGAGGCTTGGCGCCAGGGGCTCGGCCCATGGCGTGTGGTGGCGTCTGTCGTCTGGCGTGTGGCGC
>DATINB010000191.1:0-2615 GCA_035474775.1 Luteimonas sp. | reverse complement strand
AGATGCGTGCCGCGGGAGTCGTGGCCGCGCGAATTTATTTTCGGGTTCGTGCCTCTGCACGGCGTCGCACAACGGCAACTGCGCAGGATTGCGCAGCGCGAGCGCTACCGGTGGCGTGACGACGATGTATGCGTCATGCCGCCGGCGGATGTCGCACGCGATGCGGTGTGTTCGCGCATCGGGTGTTGCAACGGTCGCCGCGGCTGCCTGCGCAGCCGCGGCCCGCCCGCCTCAGTCGTCCTCGCGCTCGATCAGCTCGGCGTAGTCGTCGGGTTCGAGCAGTTCGTTGAGCTGGTCGGGCTCGTCGATCTCGACCACGAACACCCAGCCTTCGCCATAGGCGTCCTCGTTGATCGTCTCGGGCTTGTCGGCCAATGCACCGTTGACCGCGGTGATGGTTCCCGACACCGGCGTGTACACGTCGGATGCCGCCTTGACCGACTCCACCACCGCACACGCGGTATTGGCCTCGACACGATCCCCGACCGCCGGCAGGTCGACGTAGACGAGGTCGCCGAGGAGACCCTGGGCATGGTCGGAGATGCCGACGGTGACCTTGCCGTCGCCTTCGACGCGTGCCCACTCGTGGGACTTGAGGAACTTGAGATCGCCGGGGATTTCGCTCATCGGGGGCTCCGGATCGTGCGGACGTGGACGGGACGACAGTCTAACGAAGCCTGCACGCGCTGGATCAGACCCCGGGCAGCGCCTTGCCGTCGCGGACGAACGGGAAGCGGACCACGCGCACGGGCAGTGCGCGCCCGCGGATCTCGACGCTGACCTCGCCGGGCTCGCCGGGCGGGATGCGTGCGAACGCGATGGCCTTGCCCAGCGTGGGTGAGAACGTCCCCGACAGGATCTCGCCGGGCCCGTTGGCGGTCGCCACCGCCTGGCCGTGGCGCAGCACGCCCTTGTCGTCCATGACCAGGCCGACCATCTGCCGCCCGGTCCCGGCGGCGGCCTGCCGCTCGAGCGCCGCGCGGCCGATGAAATCACGGCCTTCGTCGAGCGCGACCGTCCATCCGAGCGCGGCTTCGAACGGCGAGACGGTTTCGTCCATGTCCTGTCCGTACAGCGCGAGGCCTGCCTCCAGGCGCAACGTGTCACGCGCGCCCAGGCCGGCCGGGGCCACGCCCGCGACCCGCAGCGCGTCCCACAGGGCCACGGCGTCCGCGTCGTCGACGATCACCTCGAAGCCGTCTTCGCCGGTATAGCCCGTCCGCGCCACGAACACGGCGATGCCGGATTCCGTGGTCGCCTCGGCGGCGTTGAACCTGCCCAGCTTGCGGATGCGCGCCCGGTCATCGCCACCCAGCAGGCCGATGAACCGTTCGCGTGCATTCGGACCCTGCACCGCCAGCATCGCCAGCTCGGCACGCTCGCGCACCTCGATGCCGAACGGCGCGGCCTGGGTGTTGATCCAGGCGAGGTCCTTGTCGCGCGTCGCCGCATTGACCACGATGCGGAAGAACGCCTCGCCGAGGAAATAGACGATCAGGTCGTCGATGACGCCGCCCTGTGCGTCCAGCATGCAGGTGTACAGCGCCTTGCCCGGGACCTTGAGCTTGTCCACCGAGTTGGCCACCAGCCGGCGGAGGAAGGGGCGCACCTCCGCGCCGTGCAGGTCGACGACGGTCATGTGCGACACGTCGAACATGCCGGCGTCGCGGCGCACCTGGTGGTGCTCCTCGATCTGGGAGCCGTAATTCAGCGGCATGTCCCAACCACCGAAGTCGACCATGCGGGCACCGGCCCGGCGGTGGGCTTCGTTGAGGACGGTCTTCTGGCTCATGGTCGGTCTCGCTGGGGAATCGCGCATTATCCCCCGCCATGCCGCGGCGCGGTCAGCCCAGACGCGCGGGCTCGACCTGCAGCGTCATGCCATCGGCGCCGACCACGCGGACCGGCGTTCCGGCATCGAGGTCCGGACCGGCCACCACCCAGTACGCATCGTCCATCTTCACCCGTCCGCGACCGGACACGATCGACTGGTCGAGCGCCGCGACGCGACCGACCAGCTGTTCCGCACGGCGGTTGAGCAGCGGCCGGTCGCTGGGGCGTTCGCGCGTGCGGAACCAGGTGCGGTAGACCAGCACCGCCACCACGCTCAGCACCGCGAAGCAGACCACCTGCACCAGCAGGGTCAGCCCGGGCACCAGCCACACGATCAGGAACACCACCGCCGCGGCGAGACCCATCCACAGCATGAACGCCCCGGGCGCGAAGGTCTCGGCGGCGATCAGCACCATCGCGATCACCGCCCAGGTGGCCATGTCCCAGCGCACGGCTCAGCCCTCGACGCGCGACGCCGGCGGGTTGACCCGCGCGTGCGTCGCCAGCTGCTGGTTGCCGAGCGCTTCCTTCGCCAGCTCGGCGATGCCCGCGATCGAGCCGATGATGCCGGCGGATTCCATCGGCATCAGCACGAACTTCTGGTTGGGGCCCATCGCCAGCTCGCGGAACGCCTCGATGTACTTCTGCGCGATGAAGTAGTTGATCGCCTGCACGTCGCCGGCGGCGATCGCGTTGGAGACCATTTCGGTCGCCTTGGCCTCGGCCTCGGCCAGCCGCTCGCGGGCCTCGGCCTCGCGGTAGGCGGATTCGCGCTCGCCCTC
>DATINB010000190.1:0-2406 GCA_035474775.1 Luteimonas sp. | reverse complement strand
GAGCTGCTCGCGCTGCTGCCCGCCGCCCGGCATGTCCCTTCCCTGGTCCTGGATGGCCTGGCGGCCTGGGCGCGGCAGCCGTCGTGAGCCGCGCCGCCGCTAGAATCGCGCCATGATGCTTCGCGCCGCGGTGGTCCTGTTGCTGGTCCTGAACGCAGGCCTCGCCGCGTGGTGGCTGGCGCGGCCCCCGCTGTCCACGGTGGAGGCGGCGGTGCCGCTGGCCAGTCCACGCCTGCGCCTGGTCGGCGAACCGGTGGACACGGTCGCCGACGCCGGGCGACCCTCCGCCGCCGCGCGCGCGACGCCCGGAGCGGCTGCCGCTGCGGGCGTCACGGCCACGGTCGCAACGGCCGCGGTGCCCGATGCGCAGATCGCAGGGCCGGGTTCGATCGCACCCGGGACCCCGTCGGTCACCGCGCTGCCCGCCGTGTCGCCGGTCGCGTCGCCGCAATGCGCATCCATCGGGCCGTTCGCCGATGCCGCGGCCGCGGCCGGCGCGCAGCGCGTGCTGGCCGACCTGGGAATCTTGCGCGCCAGCGTCCGTGAGGTCACCGCGTCGCCCCGTGGCTGGCAGGTGCGCATCGCGCCCCAGGCGGATCGGGCAGCGGCCGATGCCATGGCCGGTCGGATCGCGACGGCGGGGTTCGACGACTACCTGGTCGTGCCTTCCGGCGACGGCGCCAACGGCATCGCGCTCGGTCGCTACCGTGGCGAGCGCGCCGCGCGGGACCGCGAAGCCGCGCTGCGTGCCGCCGGTTTCCAGGCGGTCACCGAGCCGGTGGGCGAGGCATCGACCCGGCGTTGGCTGGACTTCGCCGTCCCCGCCGGTTTCGACGTGGAGGCCGCCCGCCGCGCAACCGCAGCGGCCGGATCCAGCGTCGCCGCATGCGGTGCCCCGGGGCCGGCCGGATCCCCGCCCGGCGCGCCCGCGGGCCAGGATGGGGCAGGCTAGAATGCGCGCCCCGACCGTGGCGACGCGGTCGGCGATGCCGGCATAGCTCAGTTGGTAGAGCAACCGCCTTGTAAGCGGTAGGTCCCCAGTTCGAATCCGGGTGCCGGCACCACCCACGCGGCTCCCCATGCGCCGCCCGCCAACAGCCCGGCACGCGCCGGCGAGGAGCGCCGATGCGCCAGACTCCAGCAGTGTCCGTGTTCGGCGTGCCGACCGACGTTGGCGCGGGCCACCGCGGCACCTCGATGGGTCCGGAGGCGCTGCGCGTGGCCGGCCTGCTCGAGGCCCTGCAGGCGCGTGGCGTGGACGTCGTGGATCGCGGCGATGCCGCCGGCCCGCGCAACCCGTGGCAGCTGCCCGATCAGGGCTATCGCCACCTCGATGCGGTGGTGGACTGGAACCGCGCGGTCATGGCGATGTCGACCGCCGAACTGCGTGCCGGGCGGATGCCGGTGATGCTGGGCGGGGACCACTGCCTGGCCATCGGCTCGATCACCGCGGTCGCCCGGCACTGCCGCGAGCAGGGCCGCACGCTGCGCGTGCTGTGGCTGGATGCGCATGCCGATTTCAATACCTCGGGCATCACCCCGTCGGGCAACGTGCACGGCATGCCGGTCGCCTGCCTGTGCGGACTCGGACCCGACGTGCTGACCACGATGGGCGGTGCCGCGCCGGCGGTCCAGGCCGCCGCGTTCCGCCAGATCGGCATCCGCTCGGTCGACGCCGGCGAGAAACAGCTGGTGAAGCAGCACGGCCTCGACATCTACGACATGCGTTACATCGACGAGGTGGGCATGCGCCGGGTGATGGAGGAGGCGCTGGAGGGGATGGACGACGACACCCACCTGCATGTCAGCTTCGACGTCGACGTGCTGGATCCGGTGATCGCCCCGGGAACCGGGACACGCGTGCCGGGTGGCCTGAACTATCGCGAGGCGCAGTTGATGATGGAAATGATCGCCGACACCGGGCGCATGGGATCGCTCGACATCGTCGAGGTCAACCCGGCGCTCGACCTGCGCAACACCACCGCGGGCCTGGCCGTGGACCTGGTGGAAAGCCTGTTCGGCAAATCCACGCTGATGCGCGACTGAGGTCGCGCGGGCCGTCCCCGCGACTGCCGATCCCCCTGGCGGCGTGAACGACTGCACGTGCTTTTCACGCCCAGATGGGGTCTCATGGCGTTTGCGGGCCGCTGCGGCACCCGCGGCCCTTGTTCCCAACTGGAGAGACCCATGAAGCGTTTGACCGCCCTGATGCTGCTCGCGATGTTTTCCGTCGGCACCCTGACCGCCTGCAACACCATGAAGGGCGCTGGCCAGGACGTGCAGAAAGTCGGTGAGAAGGTCGAAGACAAGGCGCAGGATTCCGGCGCGACCAAGCCGAACTGATCCGCCAGGCGCGTCGAAGGACGCGCCGGTTGCAGCAACGGAAAGGCCGGCATCGCCGGCCTT
>DATINB010000189.1:0-9027 GCA_035474775.1 Luteimonas sp. | reverse complement strand
GGAGTAGTAGATGCGGGGCGAGCCGTGCAGGCGATAGTACGCCAGGTCGCGCCACCCGCCGGGCTCCGCCGCCAATGGCACGCGCGCGGGGTCCGCCGCCACGCGCGCGACCTTCCACCGCGCCAGCAGCTCGCCCGCATCCGCCGCACGGGACGCGACATCGAACGCCTGATCACGCTGGTGCTGGTGCTCGCCAAGGACCCGATGCGGTTGGCGCGCGCGGGCGACCGCGTCGCGCTGGACGAACTGCTGGTCGACATCGTCGACGAGCACCGCCCGATGGCGCTGCAGAAAGGCCTGGTGCTGGACCTGGAACCGTCGCCGCGCTGCGACATCCACGCGCCCTTGCCGGTGGTGCAGGCGGCGATCGCCAACCTGCTGCGCAATGCCATCGAGAACAGCGATTCCGGCGCCATCGCGATCCGCCTGCAAGCCGACGGTGCAGTGGTGATCGGGGACCCCGGGCATGGCATGACCCCCGAGCAGATCAGCGCGATCTACGCCCGCATGGCCCGCGGTGGCGGCCGGGAAGGCGGCGGCATCGGGCTGGACCTGATCGCGCGGCTGTGCGAGCACCTGGGCTGGCGCCTGGAGATGACGTCGCACCCGGGGGCCGGGACCACCGCCCGGCTGGAGTTCAACGCCCACGCGGCTGCGCCGCCCGCCTGAGGGCAGACGGCGCACCGCCTCGCGGCCGCTGCCTCAGGGCGCCGGCGCGTAGCGCACGCTCACCAGGTACTCGCGTCCCGGCTGGTTGTACCAGCTGACCGTCTCGTACGCGCGGTCGAAGACGTTGCTCGCGCGGGCCTGCAGTGTCCAGGCCGGCGCCAGTGCGTATTCGATGCGGATGTCGGCGGTGGCATGGCCGCCCAGGCGATCGGTATTGGCCGCGTTGTCGTAACGCGAGCCGGCACCGTTGACGGTGGTGCCGAGGCGCCAGCTGCCGAAGCGGCGGTCGACATCGATGCGGCCGGTGGTCCGCGCGCGACGCGCGAGCAGGTTGTCGTGGTTGGCGCCGGGCGTGCGGTTGCGGGGATCGGCGTGGCTGAGCTGCGTGGCCACGTCCCAGCCGGCCAGCGTCGTGCGCAGGGTGGCCTCGATGCCACGGATGCGCGCCTGCTCGATGTTGTTGGGCAGGAACAGCGCGGCGTCGTAGGAGATCAGGTCGTCGATCCGCGTCTGATACGCATCCACGCCCCATTGCCAGCCGGTCCCGCCGCCACCGATGCCGACGTTGAGGCTGCGCGATTCTTCCGGGCGCAGGTCGGGATTGCTGAAGAACGGGTAGTACAGGTCGTTGAAGCTCGGTGCCTTGAAACCGGTGCCGTAGCTCGCGCGCAGGCGCGTGCCGCCGGCCAGTGCGAAGCCCCAGCCGACGCTGCCGGTGGTGTGGTTGCCGAACTGCTCGTTGTCGTCGTTGCGCACGCTGGCCTGCCAGCGCTGGCGCCCGGTGCCGCCCTGGTACTCGACGAACGCCGCGGTATTGTCGCGATTGCCGACATCGAAGGCGGTGGTGCTCTCCACGGCGTCGTCCTGCCAGTCCACGCCGAGCGTCAGCAGGTGCGCCGCGGCGAGCCGGATGTCGGCCTGGGCGGACGCGGTGTCGCGACGTGTGTCGAAGGTGCTGACGTAGTCGCGCGTGCCGGCGGCGGCATCCGCGAAGAAGTTGTCGGACTTGTCGTCGCTGCGGCCGGCGCGCAGGGTCAGGTCCACGCGGCCGGCACCGGCATGGCGCAGCGTGGCGCCGACGGCCTGCTGCACGTTCTCGGCTTCGTTGCCGCCGAACAGGCTGCCGTCGAATTCGTTCTCGCTCTCGGCGCGCAGCGCCGTGGCTTCCAGCGTCCAGGCATCGGTCATGCGCACGCCGCCGCGCAGGTTGGCGGAGCGGTTGCGGTAGCCGTCGCGGTCGGGTTCGTCGGTGAAGCAGCCGGCACCGAACGGTGCGTCGGCATTGCCGGACGTGCCACGGCAGGCATCGATGCCGTCGGTACGCTGGTAGGCCAGGTCAGCGCCGAACCACCCGCGGCCGACGCCGCCGCCGACGCCCGCGCTGCCTTCGCGCAGGCCGTTGCTGCCGGTGGCCACGCGGAACCGCGGCGTGACCGCGCCGGAATCGCGGCGGGTGAAGATCTGGATGACGCCGCCGATGGCCTCCGAGCCGTACAGGCTGGAGCGCGGACCGCGGACCACCTCGATGCGTTCGATCTGCTCGACCGGCAGGTCCTGGAACGCGGTGGTGCCGGCGGTGGCGGAGCCCATGCGCACGCCATCGACGAGTACCAGCACGTGATCCGCCTCGCTGCCACGGATGAACACGCTGCTGATCTTGCCCGGCCCGCCCTGGTTGCCGATGTCGATGCCGGCACGGCCGCGCAGCAGCTCGGTCAGGCTGGTGGCCTGTGCGTGTTCGATGTCGGCGCGGGTGATGATCTGCGCGGGGACCAGGCTGTCATCCAGCGCCACCGGAGTGCGGGTTGCGGTCACCAGCACGGTGTCGAGGTCGGCCGGGCCGGGCTGGGCCAGCGCGTCCGGCGCGGCGAAGACGAATGCGATGGCGAGGGGAAGCGTGAGGCGGGGTCCACGGAATGACATGCAGTTCTCCAGCGCGCACACCCACGTACGCGGTGACAGGAAGGGAGCTGCGAATGGAAGGACATGCATGGCCGCGGACCGGACGCGCGCACGCGCCGGCATCGCCGCCGCGATGCCCTCCGCATCACAACCAGTCGTCTTCGAGGCCGGTCTCCGGGCTCACGCGCGGCAAGGAGTGTCCCTTGCCCGGCCGGCGCGCCTTCCCGTACGACTTCCATCAGCGGAAGCGCGCAGATCCCGTGGGACCTGCCATGACAGTGGCGGATGCGTCGGCCTGACGCGTTTACCGTTGCGGGGGCAGCGCCGGCATGGGCGGTCGCAGGCAGCGTGCCTGCGCCGGTTTCACCGGCTTCCCGTTTCAACCCGTTGGCGAAAGCCGCCGGGTCACCTCGAAGCGGGGCGATTGTATGCGATCCGCCCCCGTCGGGGTGGCCTTGGTCAGTCGCGGCCGACGCCGTCCGCTTCGTCGCCGATCGC
The DNA here is from genome assembly GCA_035474775.1 of Luteimonas sp. GTDB lineage: Bacteria > Pseudomonadota > Gammaproteobacteria > Xanthomonadales > Xanthomonadaceae > Luteimonas. Next base: position 5,958 of record DATINB010000189.1, on the reverse strand, counting down.
CAGCGTGTCGGCGTCCGCATCCACCTCGCGCATCATCGTGGTGGTGACGGCGCCCACCGCCTGGCGGTTGCGCGGATCCGGCAGCAGCGCGGTGGCGGCCTCCGCGGCGGCCACCAGTTCCAGGCGGCGCGCGTCCGGCACCTCCTGCCAGTGGCAGTCCAGCAATGCGCCTTCCAGCGCATACAGCAGGTTGAGGCTGGGCTTGAACCCGGCACGCCGCACGCGCATGAAGGCGCCGAGGGCGCCGGCTTCGGCCAGTGCCTCGGGCGTGCGCAGGCCGACCTGGCGCAGCCACGCCGCGGACTTGGGCCCGATGTTGCGCATCTTGAGCGGCACGTTGCTCATTGCAGCGACTCGACGAACGCGCGCGCGATCGCCTCGAGTCCGGCCTGGTCTTCGACGTCGAAACGCGCCGAGACGGGGCTGTCCAGGTCGAAGACGCCGAGCAGCGCACCCTCGGCGCCATGCAGCGGCACCACCAGTTCGGAGCGCGAGGCAGGGTCGCAGGCGATGTGGTCGGCGACCGCGTGCACGTCGTCGACACGCTGCGTGGCCCCGGTGCGTGCCGCGGCACCGCAGACGCCGCGGTCGAGCGGGATGCGCACGCATGCCGGCTGGCCCTGGAACGGCCCGACCACCAGTTCGTGGCCATCGAAGAAGTAGAAGCCGACCCAGTTGAGCTGCGGCAGCGCGTGGTAGACCAGCGCGGCGATGTTGGCGGCATTGGCGATGCGGTCATGCTCACCGGCAACCAGGGCACGCACCTGCCCGGCCAGCTGCGCGTACTGCTCGGACTTGCTGCCGCTGAGACTGGATTGGGCGAACATGGGCCGAGTCTATCGCGCCGCGGGCGCGTGGCGCCGGGAGGGCGGATGCAGTCGAGCAGCAGCACGCCGCGCGGGGTGTACGTCACCGGCACCGATACCGGCGTGGGCAAGACACTGGCGAGCGCGGCGCTGCTGCACGCGGTACGGGCCACGGGCGTGACCGTCGCCGGCATGAAGCCGGTGGCCAGCGGCAGCATCGAGACCGGCGCCGGCTGGCGCAACGAGGACGCGCTGGCCCTGCAGGCCGCCGCGAGCGCCGGCCTGGCCTACGACGACATCAACCCCTATGCACTGCCGCTGCCCACCGCGCCGCAGCTGGCCGCCCGCGCAGCCGGCATCGAGGTCCGGCTGGACGTGCTGCTGGCCGCCCACGCCCGCCTTGTCGCGGCTGCGGGGACAGTGGTGGTGGAGGGCGTGGGCGGGTGGATGGCGCCGCTCGCCGACGGGTGCGAGCAGGCCGACCTGGTCCGCGCGTTGCGGCTGCCGGTGATCCTGGTGGTGGGATTGCGGCTGGGCTGCCTCAGCCACGCGAGGCTCAGCGCGCGTGCGATCGCCGCCGACGGCTGCGTGCTCGCCGGCTGGATCGGCAGCGCGGTGGAGGCGGGCTTCGACGCCGATGGCCACTATCGCGCGCTGCTGGCATCGGCGCTGGCCGCGCCGTGCCTCGGCCGGCTGGCGCACATGCCGGCGCCGGATCCGGCGGAGCTGGCGGGCCAGTTGACCCTGCCGCCGGCATTGTCCCCGGAGCGGGCGTGCGCCCCGGGCTGACACGGCGCGGAGGGGCATGCTGCCGGCCGCCGTGCCAGCAGACCGGACCCGCGGCCCTCCGGCCCGGGAAAGCCCGTTGTCACGGGCATCGCCCGCCATGTCGTCACCGTTCCAGTGGCCACGGCAACCGTGCCTTCAGGCACGGGTGAAACAGCCGGGCAATGCTACACTGGCCAGTATAGAAATAGCCGAGACTCCCATGCGCCGCATCCTGATCGCCGTTCTCGCATCCTCCGCCATCGCCGCGTGCGGCAAGCCGGAGGCCCCGCAGGCACCGCCGCCGCCCGAGGTGGGCGTGATCAGCGTGACGCCCACGACGGTGCCGTTGCGCAAGGAACTGGTCGGCAGGCTGGCTCCCTACCGCAGTGCCGACGTGCGCGCGCGCGCGGCGGGCGTGCTGGAGCGCCGCGTGTACGAGGAAGGCAGCGACGTCACCGAAGGCCAAGTGCTGTTCCAGATCGACCCCGCGCCGCTGCGCGCCGAGCTGGGCAATGCCCAGGCGGCCGTGGCGCAGGCGCAGGCCAACGCCGTCAACGCCCGCGCCGCGGCCAACCGTGCCCGCCAGCTGGCACCGAGCCAGTTCATCTCGCGCGCCGACGTCGACAACGCGCTGGCCGCCGAGCGCAGCGCCAATGCCGCGGTGCAGGCCGGCAACGCCCTGCTGCAGTCGTCCCAGATCAGCCTGGGCTACGCCACCGTGCGCGCGCCGATCAGCGGCCGCGCCGGGAAGCAGCAGGTGACCGAGGGCGCGCTGGTGGGCCAGGGCGACGCCACCCTGCTGACCACGGTCGACCAGATCGACCAGCTGTACGTGAACTTCTCGATGAGCGTGGCCGAATTCGCACAGGTCCGGGCGCTGCAGGGTGGCGGCGCCGGCGACCGCCAGGTGCAGGTGCTGCTGCCCGATGGCACCCCGTATCCGCTGCCCGGCGTCCTCGACTTCTCCGGTGACGTGGTCGATCCGGCCACCGGCGCGGTGGCCTTGCGCGCACTGATCCCCAACCCCGACAAGCGCCTGCTGCCGGGCAGCTACGTCACCATCCGCGCCACGCTGGGCCAGCTTCCGAACGCGTTCGTGGTGCCCCAGGCCGCGGTGCTGCGCGACGCCAGGGGCCCCTACGTGATGACGGTCGGCGCCGACGGCAAGGCGCTGCGCAAGGACATCGCCACCGAGCGCGCCGAAGGCAGCAACTGGATCGTGACCCGTGGCCTGGCCGCCAACGATCGCGTGGTGCTGTCCGGCGTGCAGAAGGCACAGCAGGGCCAGCCGGTGAAGGCGGTGCCGTGGAAACCCGCGTCGCCGGCAGGCGCTCCCGGTGCCGGTGCCGGTGCTGCAGGTGCAGGTGCAGGCGGGAAGGCACCTGCGGCCGGCGACCGCAACGCCGCCGACGCAGGCTGACCGCCGATGTCACGCTTCTTCATCGACCACCCGATCTTCGCGTGGGTCATCGCGATCCTGATCACGCTGAGCGGCGTGATCGCGGTGCTCAACCTGGGCGTGGAGTCGTATCCGAGCGTCGCGCCGCCGCAGGTGACCGTGTCGGCCACCTATCCTGGCGCCAGCGCCGACACCACCGAGCGCTCGGTGACCCAGGTCATCGAGCAGCAGCTCACCGGCATCGACAACCTGCTGTACTTCAGTTCCTCGTCGAGCTCCAACGGCGGCGCCAGCATCACCCTGACCTTCGAGACCGGCACCGATGCGGACATCGCGCAGGTGCAGGTGCAGAACAAGGTCTCGCTGGCCACGCCGCGCCTGCCCTCCGAGGTGGTGCAGCAGGGGGTGGTGGTGGCCAAGGCCAACGCCGGCTTCCTGGCCGTGTATGCCCTGCGCTCCGACGACCCGGCCTTCAACCGCAACGCGCTCAACGACCTGATCGGGTCGCGCGTGCTCGACCAGATCTCGCGCGTGCCGGGCGTCGGCAGCACGCAGCAGTTCGGCTCCGAGTACGCCATGAACATCTGGTTCAACCCGGAGAAGCTGCAGGGCTACGGGCTGTCCGCGACGCAGGTACTCGCCGCGTTGCGCGGGCAGAACGTGCAGTTCGCGGCCGGTTCGGTCGGTTCGGACCCGGCGCCGCAGGGGCAGGGCTTCACCGCCACGGTCTCCGCGGAAGGCCGCTTCACGTCGCCCGAGCAGTTCCGCGAGATCATCCTGCGCGCCGACCGCGACGGCTCCACGGTGCGCCTGGGCGACGTGGCGCGGATCGAGATCGGCGCCTCGGGCTACGGCTTCGACACCCGCTACAACGGCCAGCCGACCGGTGCGTTCGCGGTGCAGCTGCTGCCGGGCGCCAATGCGCTCAACGTGGCCGAAGCGGTGCGCAACCGCCTGGACGAGCTGCAGCCCAGCTTCCCGGCCGGCGTCAACTGGTTCTCGCCGTACGACAGCACCACCTTCGTCAAGGTTTCGATCGAGGAGGTGATCAAGACCCTCGCCGAGGCGATGGTGCTGGTGTTCCTGGTGATGCTGATCTTCCTGCAGAACATCCGCGCGACGCTGATCCCCACGCTGGTGATCCCGATCGCGCTGCTGGGCACGTTTCTGGGCCTGAGCCTGATCGGTTTCACCATCAACCAGCTCACGCTGTTCGCGATGGTGCTGGCGATCGGCATCGTGGTCGACGACGCCATCGTGGTGATCGAGAACGTCGAGCGCATCATGGCCGAGGAAAAGCTGCCGGCGCGCGAGGCGACCATCAAGGCCATGGGCCAGATCACCGGCGCGGTCATCGCGATCACGGTGGTGCTCGCCGCGGTGTTCATCCCCAGCGCGCTGCAGGGCGGTGCGTCCGGCGAGATCTACAAGCAGTTCGCGATGACCATCGCCATCGCGATGGCGTTCTCGGCCTTCCTCGCTCTCGGTTTCACCCCGGCATTGTGCGCGACGCTGCTCAAGCAGCACGAGCACGACGCCGAGGAGAAGAAGAACGTCGTCTACCGCACCTTCAACAGGTATTACGACCGCATCAGCCACACCTACGTCGGGCATATCGGCGGAGCCGTGCGCCATGCGCCGATCTGGATGGTGGTGTTCCTGGTGCTGGCGGTCGTGTGCGGCGTGCTGTTCACGCGCATCCCCGGCAGCTTCCTGCCGGAAGAGGACCAGGGCTTCGCGCTGGCCATCGTGCAGCTGCCGCCGGGCGCGACCATCCAGCGCACCCAGCAGGTGTTCGAGGACGTCCGCAGCACGCTCAGCGCCATCGACGGCTACGAGGGGATGATGGGCATCTCCGGCTTCAGCTTCGTGGGCCAGGGCGAGAACGTCGGCATGGCCTTCATCCGCCTGAAGCCATGGGGTGACCGCGACGGCACGGCGACCGAGTTCATCGGCCAGGCCAACGGCGCGCTGCAGGGCATCAAGGAGGCCAGCATCTTCGTGGTCAACCTGCCGACGGTGCAGGGACTCGGCCAGTTCGGCGGCTTCGACATGTACCTGCAGGACCGCACCGGCGCCGGCTATGCGGCGCTCAGCGAAGCACGCAACCAGCTGCTCGGCGCGGCGGCGCAGAATCCGGCGGTGATGGGCGTGCGCCCCAACACGCTGGAGGACGCACCGCAACTCAGGCTGGAGGTCGACCGCGTGCAGGCACAGGCCATGGGCCTGTCGGTCACCGACATCTACAGCGCGATCCAGCTGATGCTGGCGCCGGTGTACGTCAACGACTTCTTCTACGAGGGCCGCATCAAGCGGGTGACCGCGCGTGCCGATGCGCCGTTCCGCACCGGTGCGGAATCGTTGAACAGCTTCTACACGCCGAGCGCTACCATGGCCGCAGCGGGTGCGGGCGCCGCGGGGGCCACGGCCGTCTCGCGCGACGCGATGATCCCGCTCGGCAACGTGGTGAAGTCGGAATGGATCACCAGCCCGCCGGCGTTGACCCGCTACAACGGCTATTCCGCGGTCAACATCGTCGGCTCGCAGGCGGCCGGGCGCAGTTCCGGCGAGGCGATGGCGGCGATGGAGGAGATCGTCGAGAACCAGCTGCCGGAAGGCTTCGGCTTCGACTGGGCCGGCATGTCCTACCAGGAGATCCTCGCCGGCAACACCGCCACGCTGCTGCTGGTGCTGTCGATCGTGGTGGTGTTCCTGTGCCTGGCGGCGCTGTACGAAAGCTGGTCGATCCCGGTGGCGGTGCTGATGGTGGTGCCGCTGGGCATCCTCGGCGCGCTGGTCTTCAGCATGTTGCGCGGCCTGCCGAACGACATCTTCTTCAAGATCGGCATGATCACGGTGATCGGGCTGGCGGCGAAGAACGCGATCCTGATCGTGGAGTTCGCGGTGCTGCAGCGGCAGGAGGGCGCCACGTTGCGCGACGCGGTGGTGGAAGCGGCGCGCCTGCGCTTCCGGCCGATCCTGATG
>DATINB010000188.1:0-4289 GCA_035474775.1 Luteimonas sp. | reverse complement strand
CACGGACCATCGCCCGGCTCGAGCACCCGCACATCGTCGGCATCCACGACGTCGGCCGCACCGGCGAAGGCCTGCCCTACTACTCGATGCCATACCTGGCGCGCGGCCACCTGGGCCAGCGGCTGGCCGATGGCGACCCCGAGCGGGCACGGACGATCGTGCGCGCGCTGCTGTCGGCACTGGCCTACGCGCATGCGCGCGGGGTGATCCACCGCGACGTCAAGGCCGAGAACGTGCTGTTCGACGAGGCCGAGCGCCCGCTGCTCGCCGATTTCGGCATCGCGCTGCGGCGCGACCAGGGCGCGCGCGTCACCACGGCCGGATTCGCGGTGGGCAGCACCGCCTACATGGCCCCCGAGCAGGCCCGCGGCGAGGAGGTGGACGCCCGCGTCGACCTGTACAGCCTGGGCGTGCTCACCTGGGAAATGCTCACCGGGCAACTGCCGTTCAACGCCGGCGACGCGCTGTCGATGGCGGTCATGCATGCCCAGGACCCGGTGCCGCGCCTGCCGCCAGCGCTGCGCCACTGGCAGTCGTTCATCGATCGCGCGCTGGCCAAGGCGCCGGCGAGGCGCTTCGCCGATGCCGCCGAGATGCTGGCGGCACTGGACCGCGTGCCTGCCGGCGCCGTGCGCCGCCGCGTGCCGCCGGCCGACCGCGCGCGCGGGCTGGCGGCCGGCCTGCGCCGGGTGCCGGGCACCGCATGGATCGCCGTGGGGTTGCTGACGGCGGCCGCGATTGGCTGGTCGGCCCGCGACGAGGGAGCGCCGGAATTCTTCCGTGCCCAGGGCGGTCAGCCCACCGGGTCCGGCCTGCCGGTGCCGGGTGCACGGCCCAACCAGGCGATCACCGCCCGCCCCGACGACGCCCTGTTGCGCGCCGCACCGGCCTCGCCCGCGGAGCGGCTGATCACCGCGGCCGAGACGCAGCTGGGCGCCGGCCGATGGACCGAGCCCGCCGGCGACAACGCGCTGGAGAGCCTGCTGGCCGCCTGGCAGGCCGATCCTGCCCACCAGCGTCTCGGCGCAACCGTCGACACCCTGCTCGATTCGCTGGGGCGTGACGCCGCCAAGCGCCTGGATGCCGGCGACGGCGCGCGCGCGAAGGCCGCGCTCGCGCACGCCAACCGGTTGGCCGCGGCCACCGGGCGGGCCGACGGCCCGGCGATGGGGGCGCTGCGCGCGCGGCTCATCAAGGGTGTCGGCGGCCGCGTCGACGAGGCCGGCGCGCGGTTCGACCGCAGCGCCGCGCTGGCGGCGGTCGACCAGGCGCGCGAGGCGGGTCTGGACGAAGCCTCGCTGAAGGCGCTGCGCGCCCGTGCCCGCTCGGTGCCGCAGGCCGGCGACCGCGTCCGCCTCGGCGGGTCGGAGATGGTGCTCACGCGCAGCGGCGGCGCGATGATCGCGGCGGCCGCGCGTCCGGTGACGCGCGATGAGTACGCACGCTTCGCCACCGCCACCGGGCGCGGCGAGTCACTGTGCCGCGAACGTGCCTCGCTGCTGCGGATCGTGGCGCGGCGCACCTGGCAGTCGCCGGGCTTCGAGCAGGGCGCCGCGGAGCCGGTGGTCTGCGTGTCCTGGCAGGACGCGCGCGCGTATGTGGACTGGGCACGCCGGGGCCGCAGCGGCGGCGTGCGCCTGCCCACGGCGGCCGAAGCCGCCGCCCTGCCCCGTGCCGGTGGCTCGCGCGCCGTGGCGGTGTGGACGAACGACTGCAGCGGCGGCTGTGCCAGCCGCATGGTCGCCGGCAGCAGCTGGCGCGGCGCCGGCGGCACGCGGCCACTGGAGGCCGCGCGAGGCTATGACGACGTGGGCCTGCGCCTGGTGCGGGATCCCTGATACCCGGGCAATCCGGCTGCCGGCCGCCCCCGGCACGGCCTGAAGTGACCTTTGGGCCATGCCGGCGCCTGCCACAGACCGCAGCCTGAGCGATCGCCCGCCGACCGGATGCCCCTCGATGACCGCACGCCCGCTTGCCCTCGCCCTGTCGCTGGGGCTCCTGTGTTGCGCGACGGCTGCCCACGCGGCCGACGCCCCCGCCGCCCAGCCGGTGCCGGCGGCCGATGGCGCGCGCAGCGTGCAGCCCGACACCAAGGCCGCCCGCCTGGACGCCCTGTACGAGGCCTACTGGGAAGCCACGCTCAAGCTCAACCCGATCCAGGCCACCTTCCAGGGCGACCCGCGCTACAACGACCAGCTGCCGGACTTCTATTCGAAGGCGTTCCGCGACCAGGGCACCGCGTTCACCCGCGAATGGCTGGCCAAGGCGCGTGCCATCGGCAGCGAGGGGCTGACGGGGCAGGCGCTGCTCAGCTACCAGATCTTCGTCGACGACGCCGAACATGCGCTCGAGGGCGAACGCTTCCCGGACTGGATGATGCCGGTCAACCAGATGGGCAGCCTGCCCAGCTACGTCGTGCAGCTGGGCTCCGGCACCGGCGCGCAGCCGTTCAAGACGGTGAAGGACTACGACAACTGGCTGGCGCGCGGCGAGAAGCTGCCGCCGATCTTCGACAGCGCGATCGGCAACATGCGCGCCGGCATGGCCGCGGGCGTGGTGCAGCCGCGCGCGCTGATGGAAAAGGTGGTGCCCCAGCTGGACGCGCTGATCAAGGACACGCCCGAAGAGACGTTGCTGTGGGGGCCCATCAAGACCATGCCGGCCAGCTTCAGCGCCGCCGACAAGGCGCGGTTGACGGCCGCGTACCGCGAGATGATCGGCAACCGGGTGATGCCGGCCTACCGCAAGCTGCGGGCGTTCATCGCCGACGAATACCTGCCGGCGACGCGGACCAGTTACGGCCTGGATGCGCTGCCGGAGGGCCAGGCCTGGTATGCGTACAACGCCCGCTCGTCGACCACCACCGACATGTCGCCGGCGGCGATCCACCAGCTGGGCCTGGACGAAGTGGCGCGCATCCACGGCGAGATCCGCAAGGTGATGGCCGAGGTCGGCTTCAAGGGCTCGCTGCAGGACTTCTTCAGGTTCATGCAGACCGATCCGAAATTCTCCTTCGCTTCGGAGGACGCGCTGCTGAAGCACTACCGCGCGCTGGAAGCGAAGATCAACTCGCGCATCCCGGAACAGTTCTCGCTGACCCCCAAGGCGCCGTTCGAGATCCGCGCGGTGGAGGCGTTCCGCGCCAAGTCCGCCGCGGGTGGCGAGTACCAGAGCCCGAGCGAGGACGGCTCGCGCCCGGGCGTGTTCTACGTCAACACCTACGACCTGCCCACGCGCAAGACCTGGGACGCCGAGGACCTGTACCTGCACGAGGCCATTCCCGGGCACCATTTCCAGCTGGCCCTGCAGCAGGAGCTGACCAACCTGCCCAAGTTCCGCCGCTTCGGCGGCGAGACCGCCTTCATCGAAGGCTGGGGCCTGTACGCGGAATCGCTCGGCAAGTCGCTCGGCGTGTACGAAACGCCCTACGACTACTTCGGCTACCTGCAGAACGAGCTGTGGCGCGCCATCCGCCTGGTCACCGACACCGGCCTGCACAGCGAGGGCTGGAGCCGCGAGCAGGTGATCACGTACATGCTCGACAACTCGGCGGAGAGCGAGACCCAGGCCACCGCCGAGGCCGAGCGCTACATCGCCTGGCCGGGCCAGGCGCTGGCGTACAAGATCGGCGAGCTGAAGATCCAGCAGCTGCGCGCCAAGGCGGAAAAGGCGCTGGGCTCGCAGTTCGACGTGCGCGCGTTCCATGCCGAGGTGCTCCGTGACGGCGCAGTACCGCTCGACATCCTGGAACAGAAGATCGACCGCTGGATCGAGGCGACGCGGGCCGGCTGAGGCGGCCGCACGCCCGCGCCGGCGTGCGCGTGAACGGCGTGCGCGCGAGCGGCGTGCGGCGGCGCGTGCCTGCTGGCGCAGCGGAACGCTAACGCGCGGTTGCTAGATTGGCGGCCCTCGCGCGCCGCGGCTGCCGCCTGTAGACGTGCCACCGGCACGGTGCAGGCCCAGGCGCGTCGGGCCGTCTCAGGATGCCGACCTACCGCATGAACCGCTCGACCCTGCGCCAATCCGGACCGCCCTGCCCCTCCACCCTGTCGCATGCGTCGGCACGGTGCGGGACCACCCGGCGCGGCTGGCGCCCGCTGGGCAGCGCGCTGCTGGCGCTCCTGCTGCTGCTTGCGGTGCCGGTGGCCGGCGCGCAGGAGGCGCCCGCGCCGCAACCTTCGGTGGACGCCATGCGCGCGCAGCTCGCGACGCTGGCGCGCACGCTCGACAGGATGCCGGGGGCGACCGACGGCACCGCCACCCGCGACGCCGCCGCGGCGATCCAGGTG
>DATINB010000187.1:0-3890 GCA_035474775.1 Luteimonas sp. | reverse complement strand
AGCGTCGCAAGCGCGAAGCGGTCGTCGAGGCCGCGCTGCCGCAGTTCGCCGCGCACGCGCCCGAGCGCGGGGGCATCCGGCGCGTCGTCGACCGTCGGCGGCAGCGAGATCGAGTTGATGCCGTCCTGTACCGTGCCGATGTTCTCGAACAACGCGGTGAGTTCCCACATGATCCACTGCGACATGCCCAGGATGCGCAGCGCGAATGCGATCGCCACCGCGATGGCGCCGGCCGTGGCCGCGCCCTGGGACCACAGCCACAGGCCCAGTGCGGTGACCGAGAACAACAGCAGCATGTTGAGCGCGTAGTTGCCGGCCTGCACCCCGGTGGACAGGCGCATCTGCCGGTGCACGGTGACCAGGAAGCCGTCCATGGCCTCGCGCGCATAGGCCTGCTCGCGCCTCGAGTGCGAAAACAGCTTCACGGTGGCGATGTTCGTGTAGCTGTCGACGATGCGCCCGGTCATGGTCGACCGCGCGTCGGCCTGCTGCTGCGCGATGCGGCCCATGCGCGGCACGAACCAGCGCATCAGCACCGCATAGCCGGCCATCCAGCCCAGGAACGGCAGCATCAGTCGCCAGTCCGCCGAGGCGGCCACCACCAGCGCGCCGGTGAAATACACCAGCACGTAGGTGCCGACGTCGAGCAGCTTGACCACCGTCTCGCGCACCGCGAGCGAGGTCTGCATCAGCTTGGTGGCGATGCGCCCCGCGAACTCGTCCTGGAAGTAGCCCATCGACTGGCGCAGCAGGTAACGGTGCACGTTCCAGCGGATGCGCATCGGAAAGTTGCCGAGCACGGTCTGGTGCAGGACCAGCGAATCGAGCAGCACCAGGATCGGCAGCGCGACCAGCACCAGCCCGGCCATCCAGGCCAGGCGCGGCCCTTCGCTGGCCAGGAAGCCGGCCGGCGACTGCTCGCCAAGCCGATCGACCAGCGCGCCCACGTAGGCATACAGCGACACCTCGGCCAGCGCGATGAGCACGGTGAGCACGCCCATCGCCAGCAGCCAACGCTCGGCGCCACGCGTGTAGTGCCGGCAGAAGGCGTACAGGCCCGATGGTGGCTGGGTGGGCGCGTCCGGCGGGAACGGGTCGAGTCGGTTTTCGAACCAGCGCAGCATCCGCAGTCCAGGTCGTGGGGGAAGGCGCCGCGATCGCGCGGCAGGCGGGCAGGCGAGGGGACACCGCCGCCTGCCCATTGTGCCAGCGCACCGCCGGTCGTCCGTCGCGGCCTGCACCGATCCGCTGCCCGGGTCTTTTGGATCGCGCCGCCGGGCGTGCGCTTGCACCCCCGTCCCGGGATCAGGCGTCGGGATCAGCCCCGACCAGGATCTCGTCGTCGCCCACCGTCACCACCTGGCCGGCGCGGATCTTGCAGGTCTTGCGGAGTTCCACCGCGCCGTCGACGCGGACCGCGCCGCTGGCCACGAGCGCCTTGCCGGCACCTCCGCTGTCGCACAGTCCGACCAGCTTGAGCAGCTGGTTGAGTTCGACATGGCTGCGATCGAGCGGAAAGTCGTGGCGGGGCATGGACGCGACTCGCGGGCTGGGCCGCTGAGCCTAGCAGCCATGCGGACCGTCGCCACGGGCACCGTGGCGCACGCGCACGCGCCATCGCTTCAGGGCGCCAGGTCCCGCGCCTCGGAAGTCGCCAGGGTCTCGGTGTTGGCCATGCGTGCGGGGCGCGCCAGCAGCGGGTGCACCAGCACCGCGGCCAGGATGATCGCCACGCCTGCATAGAACTGCGGCGAGAGTTCACGCTGTTCGCCCAGCAGCACGATGGCCAGGACGATCGCATAGACCGGCTCCAGGTTCACCGCGAGCTGCGCGGCGAATGCGCTCATGTGGCGCAGGGCGACCAGCGACAGCGCGAACGGGAACAGCGTGCATGCGAATGCCAGCAGCACCAGGTAACCCGCGTCGTGCAAGCCGGGCAGGCCGAGCAGCGGGCCGGCGAAGGCCGGGAACAGCAGGGGCATCAGCGGCGCCAGCAACGTCAGTGCCAGGGTGCCCGCGCCGAGCTCGACGGCGGTGACGGTGAGCGGGTCGGCATGCTCGACCAGGCGTTTGTTGAGGGTTCCGAACAGGGCCACGAACAGCGCCGAAACAGCGCCCACGGCGACCCCTGCGCGCATCGACGCATCGATTCCGCCGACCACCAGCCCGACGCCCGGGAGCACGGCGAGGCCCAGGGCCAGCTCGCGGCCGGAGAACGGGCGACGGGCGAGCTTCGGCTCGATCAGCGCGATGAACACCGTCGCCAGCGCCATGCAGGTGGCGGCCACCGAGGCGTTGGCGAGCTTGATGGCACCGTAGAACGTCAGCCAGTGCAGGCTCACCAGCACGCCGATGCCGGCGTACGACCACAGCAGCCGCGACGGCAGTGCGCGCAACCCGCGCCAGACGCGCGGCACGCAGGCCAGCGCCACCGTGACCAGGCCCATCCGCCACCACACCAGCGGCAGCGCCGGCAGCGTGATCAGCTTGCCGATGATGGCGGTGAACCCCCACAGCAGGACGCAGGTGTGGATCTGCCACTGGGCCTTGGCGGTCGGCGTCATGTCGGGTCCTGGGGCGGGGCCGCGTGCGCGGCTGCGGATGATAGACGTGGATGCGTCAGCCGGCGGCAGCGCCGGCGCGCGACTCCATGCGCGTGCGTGCCAGCGCCAGTGCGCCGCCCGTCAGCGCCCAGGCCACTGCGACCACGGCGCCCACCACCATCGCCACCATCGGCTGCTGGGCGAGCCCGTCGATCCCGGCCTTGACCCAGCCGCTCACCGCGTCGGCCCCCCGATAGACCACGGTGTCGTTGAAGTTCTTGGCCTTGTACTTGGCTTCCGCCGGCACGACCGCGTAGAGCATCTCGCGGCCCGGCCGCACGAACGCGTACTCGCCGGCACGGCGCGCCACCATCACCACCGCCAGCACCGCGAAGGTGGGCGCGAACGCCAGCCAGAGGAAACCGGTGGCGGCCACCAGCGGCACCGCCACCAGCAGCACGCCGATGCCCAGGGTGCGTGCGATGCGCCCGGTCAGGAACAGCTGCGACAGGATCGCCAACGACTGCACCACGATGTCGATGGTCCCGAACACCCGGGTCTGCTGCTCCGGATCCGGGTAGGCCGCCTCCACCAGGCGCGCCTGCTCGAAGTACAGGAACGTGCTCACGCTGGCCAGCAGCAGCACGAACACCGCGATGCCGAGCAGGTACGGCGAGCGCAGCACGTCGGTGGCGCCGGCAAACGGGCTTCCACCCAGCGGGCGTTGCCGCGTCGCCAGGTCGTCGCCGGTCACCGGGCGCGCATCGCGCCACCGGTGTACCCGCCACGCGGCGGCGGCGGACGCGGCCAGCAGCAGGGCCGACAGCAGCATCAGCCCGGTATGGCCGACCATCCCGACCAGCGCCACGCCCAGCACGGGGCCGGCCAGGCCACCCAGGCTGGCACCCGCGGCCATCAGGCCGAACAGGCGCCGCGCCTGGCGGCTGTCGAACACGTCGATGAGCACGCTCCACGCCACCGAAATGGCGATCAGGTTGAACACCGAAAGCCAGATGTAGAAGGCGCGCGCGATCCAGACGTTCTCCGCGCGCACCGCGAAGCAGGCGGCGAACACCAGCAGGTTGGCCACGAAGAACCCGTACACCCAATACAGGATGCGGTGGCGCTGCACGCGCGCGGCGACCCAGCCGAACAGCGGCAGCGCGGCCAGCGTGGCCACGAACGTACCGGTGAACAGCCATTGCAGGTTGTCGACGCCGCCGGCGATGCCCATCGTCTCGCGCACCGGACGCAGCATGAAATAGCCGGCGAACAGCAGGAAGAACATCGCGAACCCGGCCACCACCGCGCTGGACTCGTCCGCCTCCACGTCGAATCCGCGCATCA
>DATINB010000186.1:0-2045 GCA_035474775.1 Luteimonas sp. | reverse complement strand
CGGCCACGGTGCTGGCGGCGCGCATGCGCGAGCGTGCATTCGGCGTCCGGCGACTCAAGACCGGCACGCCACCGCGCGTGGATGGCCGCACGCTGGATTATTCGGCGATGCAGGTACAGCCCGGCGACGATCCGCGTCCGGTGTTCTCGTTCATGGGCCGCCATGCCGACCACCCGCGCCAGGTGCCCTGCTGGATCACGCACACCTCGGAGCACACCCACGCGATCATCCGCGCGGCGCTGCACCGGTCCCCGTTGTATTCGGGACAGATCGAAGGCGTCGGCCCGCGCTATTGCCCATCCATCGAGGACAAGGTGGTGCGCTTCGCCGACAAGGCCAGCCACCAGGTGTTCGTGGAGCCCGAAGGCCTCGACGTCTCGGAGATCTATCCCAACGGGATTTCCACCTCGCTGCCCTTCGACGTCCAGCTGGAGCTGGTGCGCTCCATCCGCGGCTTCGAGCAGGCCCACATCACGCGGCCGGGCTATGCCATCGAATACGACTTCTTCGATCCGCGTGGGCTCGGGGCATCGCTGGAGACCCGGGCGGTCGACGGCCTGTTCTTCGCAGGGCAGATCAACGGCACCACCGGGTACGAGGAGGCCGCGGCGCAGGGCCTGCTGGCCGGCGTCAACGCGGCACGGCGGGCCGGTGGACTCGATGCGTGGGCGCCGCGCCGCGACCAGGCCTACATCGGCGTGCTGGTCGACGACCTGGTGACCCATGGCACCACCGAGCCCTATCGCATGTTCACCTCGCGGGCGGAGTACCGGCTGCAGCTGCGCGAGGACAATGCCGACCTTCGGCTGACCGGCATCGGCCGCGAGCTGGGGTTGGTGGACGACGCGCGGTGGGCGGCCTTCACCACCAAGCGCGACGCGGTGGCGGCGGAATCGGCACGCCTGGGCGCACTGTGGGCATCACCCAACAACGCCGCGGGCCGCGACGCGGTGGCCCTGCTGGGGATCGAACTCAGCCGCGAATGCAGTGGCCTCGACCTGCTGCGGCGTCCGGAGCTCGATTACGCGCAGCTGGTATCGGTGCCTGCGTTCGCGCCCGCCGTCCAGGACGCGTCCGTTGCCGAGCAGGTGGAGATCGAGGCCCGGTACGCCGGCTACCTCGGGCGGCAGCGCGAGGAGATCGCCCGCCAGCAGCGCAACGAAGGCACCGCGATCGACCCGTCGTTCGACTACGACCGCGTGCACGGCCTGTCGTCGGAACTGCGCCAGAAGCTCGAGCAGGTGCGCCCGCAGTCGCTCGGCCAGGCGCAGCGCATCCCGGGCATGACGCCGGCGGCGATCTCGTTGCTGCTCGTGCATCTCGTGCGCGACCGCCGCGCGCGCCAGGTGGCGTGACGCCGCGGCCCGGAACCTGGGCCCCGGTGGCGTGCCCCGGCGGGCCCGGGGGCCTGCATCCGCACCGGATCACGACACTCTCGCAGGGTACGCTCGGCCGATGAACCCACCTGTCGCATTGCTTCCGCTGATCCTCCTCGGCGCATCGTTGGCCGCGTGCACCGCGGACGTCGCGTCGCCGCCCACCGCTGCGGCCGGGGCGGTACGCAGCGCGGCCAGTGCGCCGAGCACGCTGGTGGAGTGGCCGCTGCCCGCCAACGTGCCCGGTTCCGCGCTGCCCGACCTCGAACGTGTGCCCGATGGGCGGCTGCTGCTGTCGTGGACCAACTCGCAGCGCGGCCGCCGACACATCCTGCAGTTCGCGGCGTGGGATCCGGTGGCGGGGCGCTGGCAGAGCGCGCCGATGACGGTGGCGATCGGCAACAGCATGTTCGTCAACTGGGCCGACACGCCGCACATCGCGGCGACGCCCGATGGCGCGCTGTGGGTGCACTGGCTGCAGACCCGTGCCGAGGTGCCGGGTGCATACGACATCATGCTCAGCAGTTCGCGGAACGGGGGCGCGCGATGGAGTGCGCCGCTGATGCCGCACGACGATGGCACTGCGACGGAGCACGGGTTCGTCTCGCTGTGGCCGCAGGGGCCGGGCTCGCTCGGAATCGCGTGGCTGGACGGCCGCGGCACTGCCGA
>DATINB010000185.1:0-6835 GCA_035474775.1 Luteimonas sp. | reverse complement strand
CTGACCGACGCCTTCACCCTGTCGGCCCTGTACGGCCATGGCGAGTTCTCGCGCAGCCAGCGCCTGCGCACGGCTGGCGGGCTGGACGTGCAGTACGGCGGCGACTTGGCGGTTCCGGCCACCGGCTGCCCGGTCATCGTCGATGCACGACCGGCCTACCGGCGTGCGCTGACCGGCGCCTATGCGAGCAGCTGCAACATCACCGGCACCACCATCGACCGCGTCGACTCCGGCGACACCCGCGACCAGTTCCGCGTCGATGCGCAGTGGGAACTCGGCGACCACATGCTCCAGTTCGGCTACGACGTGGACAATTTCGAGTCGGTTGCCGGCGTTTCCACCGAAGGTGGACGCACCTGGCGCTACACCACGTTCGACCCGACCTCCGGCGCGCCGAACTCGGGTGACGAGGTCGACCGCGTCCGCGAGCAGATCTTCAACCAGGGCGCCACGGTCGAGGTCAAGCAGCACGCGTACTACGTCCAGGACAACTGGAACATCACCGACAACTTCATCGGCTACGTGGGCCTGCGCTGGGATACCTTCGAGAACATCAACGGCCAGGGCCAGACCTACGTCGAGATCGAGAACCAGTTCGCCCCGCGGCTCGGGTTCTCCTGGGACGTCTTCGGTGACTCCACGTTCAAGGTCTTCGGCAACGCCGGCCGCTACGCGCTGCCGCTGACCCCGAGCGTCGCGGTCCGCGGTGCCAGTGCCTCGATCTACAGCCGCCAGCAGTACAACTTCAGCCAGACCGTCGATCCGCTGTCGGGCGCCCCGATCGGCACGGTGCCGATCCCGGGCACCTTCCTCTATCTCAACGGCGAGAACGGCGAAGGCAAGAACCCGCTGACGATCGCCTCGGAGAACCTCGACCCGCAGTACCAGGACGAGTTCATCCTCGGCATGCAGAAGGCGCTCACCGACAACTTCTCGATCGGCGTGCGCGGCATCTACCGCGAGCTGAAGGCGGCGATCGACGACAACTGCGACTACACCGCCGTGCTCGACGCGATCGCCGAGAACGACCCGGACCTCGAGCCGCTGCTGCCGTCGTCGGGTTTCCCGTATTGCCGCATGTTCAACCCCGGCGAAGACGCGGTGTTCGTGACCGACGTGGAGGGTGACGGCGTGCTGCGCACCTACACCATCCCAGGCGAGCGCCTGAGCCCGCCGGCCAAGCGCAGCTACTCGTCGATGGAGTTCTTCTTCGACGGCAACTGGGACCGCTTCTTCATGCAGGGCTCCTACACCTTCGCCAAGAACAAGGGCAACACCGAAGGCGGCGTGAAGTCTGACATCGGGCAGGCCGATACCAACGTCACCCAGGACTTCGACTACATCGAGCTGACGGTCGACACCTACGGCTACCTGCCCAACGACCGCCGCCACAGCTTCAAGCTGTTCGGCAGCTACGACCTGACCGAGGAGTGGGCGATCGGCGCCAACGTGCTGGTGCAGTCGGGCCGTCCGCTCAACTGCTTCGGCGTGCTCGATCGTGATCCCGACCGCGTGTCGGGCGAGCTGCCTGGCGACGGCTACGACCCGCACCCGTACGGCTCGTCGTTCGCCCGGTGCCAGAACGTGCCGGTCCCGCGCGGCACGGCCGGTCGCCTGCCGTGGACCAACCGCCTCGACCTCAACGTGGCTTGGCGTCCGGCCTTCGCGGAAGGCCTGCAGTTCAAGGTCGACGTGTTCAACGTGTTCAACTCCGACAAGGTCACCTCGGTCAACGAGGTCGCCGAAGTGCCGGAGACCGGCCTGGCCTCGGAGACCTACCTGGCTCCGGCGTCGTTCCAGGCACCGCGTGCGGTCCGCTTCATGCTCCAGTACGATTTCTGAGACCACGCATCCGCAGTACCGGACGGCCGCCGCAGGGCGGCCGTTTCTTTTTGCGCGCCAGGCCGCGGGCCGTGTGCGGGGCGCTGCTACCATCGGACACGGTATCGGCAGGAGTCCGGGATTGGAGCTGGAAGCGGAGCGCGCCCGGGCGCGGGCATTCGAGGCCGCCGGTGACCTCGGTGCGGCCGCACGGGTCTACCGGGTCCTGGTCGAGTCCGATCCCTCGCAGCTGGACATCTGGCTGCGCCTGTCGGCGCTGGAACAGGTCCGCGGGCGTTATCGCGAAGCGGTCGCCTGCGCACGGTCGGCGGCCACTGCGCTGCTCGCGACGGCCCGATGGCCGAAGCTTCTGCAGGTCTCGCGCCGGCTGCTGGGATTCGACGAGATCGACGCGATGCAGGCGCTGCTCCGCGGTGCCGACTGGAATCACATGGACGTCCTGGCGCAGGCGGCCGCCCTGTCCCAGCAACTCTGGCTGACGCACGCCTTCGACGACGCGCTGCGGCTCATCGACATGGCCAGCTCAAGCACTCGGCCGGCTCCGGCGCTGCTCTATTCCAAGGCGCTCGCCCTGGCGCACAGCGGCCACGCGGACCAGGCGGAGGCCGCCTTCGAGGCCTGCCTGGCAGTCGACCCAGATCACCCGGACGCGCACTGGAGCCTCGCCCATCATCGCCGGTCGCCTGCACCGCTGGCCCGTGTCGACAGGATCCGCCGCGCGCGGGCTGCGTTTGGGCCTGCCGCCATCGAGCAGGCCTATCTCTGCAATGCGCTGTTCAAGGAGTTCGACGACGCAGGGGACACCGGCGCTGCCTGGGAGGCCCTGGTCGAAGGCAACGCGATCAAGCGAGCGCTCGTGCGTCACGACGACGGCGCCGCGATGCGGGCACTGGATGCCACGATCGAGCACTTCGGGCGCGAGACCATCATGCCCACGGCGCCCACGCCGCACGTGCACGCCGGCGAGCCGCGCCCGCTGTTCATCGTCGGCATGCCGCGAACCGGGACCACGGTGCTGGAGCGGATGCTCGGTCGCCACACCGCGATCGCCAGCGCCGGCGAGCTCAACGCTTTCGCCGCGGCCCTGTGCATCGGCACGGACGCATTCCTGCCGATGCCGCCGACCGCCGAGGCGGTGGAACGCCTGCGCGTGGCGGATCACCACGCCATCGGCCGCGACTACCTGCGCCGCACCCGTGCGCTGTACCGGGGCCACCCGGTGCTGGTCGACAAGAATCCACTGAATGTCTTCGCCGCCGGTTGCGCCGCCCGCGCGCTGCCGGGTGCACGGTTCCTGTGCCTGGTGCGTGACCCCATGGACGCCTGCTTCTCGAACTACAAGGCACTCTTCGCCGGCAGCACGTACGCGTACAGCTATGTCTTCGACGAGCTGGCCGCGCACCATGGCCGCTTCCGCACCCTGGTCGAACACTGGACGCACGCCATGCCCGAGCGCTTTCTGCAGATCCCCTACGAATCGCTGGTCTCGGAGCCGGCTGCCATGGCCCGGCACGTGCTGGCCTTCTGCGGGCTGCCCTACGAGGCGGCCTGCATCGACATCGCCGGCAATCGGGCGCCGGTCTCGACCGCGAGCAGCGCGCAGGTGCGGCATCCGATCCACCGCGCCGGGATCGGCGCGTGGCGCCGCTACGCCCAGCCGCTGGCCCCGTTGGCCACGCTGCTCGCGGGCGCTGCGGCGCACGCGGCGCAGCGGCCCGGCGCGCCGGCGTGACGGACGCCCCGGACCGCGCGGTCCAGCTGAGGCAGCGTGCCGAGCTGCACGCCAGCCGCAGGGAGTGGCCGCAGGCGATCGCGACCTTCGGCGCGCTGCTCGCCGAGCGACCGGACGATGCCGACGTCCTCCTGCAGCTGTCGTACATGGAGTCGCTGGCGGGGCATTACCGGAACGCCCGCGGTTACGCCCTGCGCGCGGCCGACGCCCGGCCGCGCAGCCCGGCGATCGTGGCCGAGCTGTTGGCCCGTCTGCGCACCTTCAACGAGGCGCCGGCGCTCCAGGACTGCCTGGACGCGCTGGGCCCGAGGCGTGAATGGCCGATCCCGCTGTTGCTCGCCGCCGCCAACCAGCTCAGCAACCTCAACCAGCAGGAGCGCGCCCTGGCCTGCCTCGACGAAGCGTCACGCGGAGACCCGCGCTTCCCGCCCACGTTGCTCGCGCGCGCGCAGGTGCTCATCTACCTCGGCCGTTTCGATGAAGCCGAGCGCGACCTGCGTGCGTGCCTCGCGCGCGCACCGGAGATCGCCAAGACCTATTACCTGCTGTCGCGCCTCGGCGTGCACCGCGGTGGCGGCAGCATCGCCCCGGCGGTGCGCGCCCGGCTGTCCGCGCCCGCCTCGGGTGCGGACGATGCGGTGATGCTGGGCTTCGCGCTGCATGCCGAGCTCGATCGCGTCGGTGACATCGAGGGCGCCTGGGAGGCACTCACCGGTGCCTGCGCCGCCAAGCGCGCGCGCCTGCGCTACGACAGCGCCGAGTCGCGCGAACTCGTGGATGCGCTCATGGCCTGGACGCAGCCCGCGGGTGCAGTGCCCCTGCAGGGCGGCCCGACGATGGCCACGCCGATCTTCATCGTCGGGATGCACCGCTCGGGCACCACGCTGCTCGAACGCCTGGTCGAAGGCAGCAGCCAGGTCCAGGGGCTCGGCGAACTCTATGATTTCACCAGCCAGATGCGGCACGCGACCGACCACCACTGCCGCGGCGTGGTCGATGCCAGGCTGGTGCAACGGGCCGCTGCGGTGGCGTTCGCCGCGGTGGGGCAGGGGTACCTCGATGGCATCGCCTGGCGACTCGGGCCGCAACGCTGCTTCACCGACAAGCTGCCGAGCAACTTCCTCAACCTGGGCTTCATCTGCGCGGCCTTGCCGCATGCGCGCATCCTGCACATGCATCGCGACCCGGTCGAAACCTGCTTCTCGAACCTCCGCGAGCTGTTCTCGGATGCCAACCCGTACGCGTACGACCAGCACGAACTCGCCGCGTACTACCTCCAGTACCGACGGCTGATGCGCCACTGGCACCAGCAATTCCCGGGCCGCATCCATGACGTCGACTACGCCGGGCTGGTGGCCGACCCGGAAGGCACCATGCGCGGGGTGGCCGAGTTCTGCGGCCTGGCGTTCGAATCCGCGATGGGCAGCGTCAAGGGCCGGACACGCGCCGTCGCCACCGCAAGCGCCGTCAGCGTGCGTGACGAGGTGGCACGCCGCGAGGTCCCCAAGTGGCAGCCCTATGCCGCGCATCTTCGGCCACTGCGCATGGCACTGGCGGCGGGGGGCGCCATTCCCGCCGTCGACTGAGTCGCCCGTGCACAAACAGGAACCGCGGCCTCGGCCGCGGTTCCGTCACTGCTGCAGCCGCTGGAGCGCTGCGCCGATCAGGCCAGCCCGGCCTGCTTCATCACCTCGGCGGCGTAATCCTCGACCACCTTCTCGATGCCTTCGCCGACGGCGAGCCGTTGGAAGCCGATCACCTCGGCACCGGCGGCCTTCAGCACCGCCTCCACGCTCTGGTTGGTGTCGAGCACGTACGGCTGGCCGTACAGGGTGACCTCGTTGACGATCTTGGCGATCTTGCCGCTGATGATCTTCTCGAGGATGTCGGCCGGCTTGGACTTGTCCTTGTCGGACATCTTGGCCAGCTCGATCTCCTTTTCCTTGGCGATGAAGTCCGCCGGCACGTCCGAGGCACGGTTGTGGGGCGGGTTCATGGCCGCGACATGCATCGCCAGGTTGCGGGCCAGCTCGACGTCGCCGCCCTTGAGCTCGACCAGCACGCCGATGCGGCCGCTGTGCACGTAGGCCGCGACGTTGTTGGCGCTCTCGACCGCCACCATGCGCCGCACCTGCACGTTCTCGCCGACCTTGGCGATCAGTTCGGCTCGCGCTTCATCGACGGTCTTGCCGCCGGCGATCGCCGTGGCCTTGAGTGCCGCGACGTCCGCCGAGCCCAGCGCGGCGTTGGCGACCGACTGGGTGAAGTCGAGGAAGTTCTCGTCCTTGGCGACGAAGTCGGTCTCGGAGTTGATCTCGACCAGCACCGCGCGGCCCGGCTGCTGGGCCATGGCGATGCGGCCTTCCGCGGCCACGCGGCCGGCCTTGTTGTCGGCCTTGGCGAGGCCGGACTTGCGCAGCGCTTCCGCGGCCGCGTCGATGTTGCCGCTGGTCTCGCCCAGCGCCTTCTTGCATTCCATCATGCCGGCGCCGGTGCGCTCGCGCAGTTCCTTGACCAGGGTCGCGGTGATTTCCATGGGGTTCCTCGGTGTTCTCGAATGGGGTCGGCCGGCCTGCACGCGCCCGCCTGTGGTCTACGCATCCGCGCGATCGGCGTACGCACGCCTGCAACGGTGCAGGGCGACGCGCGGCTGCAGCATGCCGGCCGGACATGACGTCCGGCCGGCAGGACGGTTACGCCGAAGGAGCGGGCGCGTCGTCAGTGGTCGCCGGCACGTCGGCGGCCGCCGGGGCGTCGCCGCCGGCGGGGGCGATCTCGGCCGCGCCATCGTCCTGGGCGGAGGCACGCTTCGCCGGTCCCTTGCGGGCAGTGTCGCGACGCGGACCGCGCTTGTCGGCTTCGCCGCCCTCGGCGGTGAACTCCTCCTCGCGGACGCTGGCCACGTTCGGCGCGGCGGCCTTGCCTTCCAGCACCGCGTCGGCGGCGGCACGGGCGTACAGCTGCACGGCGCGGATGGCGTCGTCGTTGCCCGGGATCGGGTAGTCGACCAGCGCCGGGTCGTAGTTGGTGTCGACCACGGCGATCACCGGGATGCCGAGCTTCTTGGCTTCCTTGATCGCGATGTCCTCGTGGCCGATGTCGATCACGAACAGCGCGTCGGGCAGGCGGTTCATTTCCTTGATGCCACCGAGCGAGGCCAGCAGCTTGTCGCGCTCGCGGCGCAGGCCCAGCACTTCGTGCTTGACCAGCTTCTCGAAGCTGCCGTCGGTTTCGCCGGCTTCCAGTTCCTTCAGGCGGCCC
>DATINB010000184.1:0-2834 GCA_035474775.1 Luteimonas sp. | reverse complement strand
GGTGTCGCTGGTGTCCGCGGCGGTGCTGCGCAATCCGCGCGCGTTGCCGGCGCGCGTGCCCGCCTGAGGTCCGTCCGCGTCGCCTGGCCGGCGTTCGACGGACGCGACCGGCGCGGTCAGTCGCCGATGGGTTCGCGCGTGACGGTCAGCCGGCCGCCCGACAGCGTGGCGGTCACCGCGGCGGGCCGCTTCGGTTCGGACTGGATGACGTGGAAGGTGAGCACCGTGGCATCGCCGTCGCGGCCCAGGTCCGGCGCGCGGTAGCGGCCGCCGCGCTGTTCGATGGCTTCGATGTCCGCGGCATTCGACGGCCGCACCACCTTGCCGGCAGCGCCCTCCGCGAAGCGCGACACCACCTCGGCCCACCACTCGGGCGGCGCATCCGCGCCGCAGCGGTCGAGCACGCGCACGGCGCCCGCGCTGTCGCCGGCAGCCACCACGCTGCCATCGGGCAGGGTGGCGAGCGCCAGCGAGGGCGCGTCGAGCGTCTTGCGATGCAGCGCGGCGTGGAAGGTGCAGCCGCCGCGGTCCAGCCTGGTGTCCGGCAGGAGTTCGATGTCGTCCGCGGCCCAGCCCGCCGCGACGGCAGCCTGGGTGAGCGGTGCGTGTGCGTCGGTGCTGTCCATCTTCGATCCCTGTGCGCAGGCGGCGCTGGCCACGCCCAGGATGACCGCCAGTGCAGGTCCCCTAGCCACGGCCGGCGTGCTCATTCGTTGGTGATGTTGCCCGGCGGCACCGGGGCGGCGCCGCTGCCGTCGACGTAATGCGACGAGGGCAGGTCCACCTGGTCCTGGATGTACTGCTTGAGTGCGTCATGGGTGGCATTGTCCGGCACCGGTACGCCGGTCATCAACGACAGTTCATTGGCGAACTTGAGCGCTTCGTCGGGGCTCCCGTCGATCGCCGCCCAGGCGCGCAGGCTGTAGCTCGGCGAGCCGTCGATCTGGTTCTGCCAGCGCTCCATCGCCTCCACGTTGGTCGGTTCGCGACCGAACTCGGCCTTGAAGCCGGTGTACCAGGCGCGGTACTCCTGCTCCAGGTACTGGTAGCTGTTGGCGACGCTGTCGCCGGCGAGGATGTGGTTGACCTCGTGTGCCACGGTGTGCAGCACCACGTGCTTGGAGTTGTAGGTCTCCGTCAGCGCGCCATTGCCGTCGTTGACCATGTTGGCGTTGAAGGTGATGGTGCCGCCGCCGGCGTTGCCGAACTGGCTGGTGCCGCTGGGGTCGGGCCCGTTGATGTCGCCCTTGAGCGACCCGTCCCAGGCGAACACGATGTCGGAATCCGGCGACAGCACGTGCTGCAGCGTGTTGGCATTGATGGTGGCGTCGCCGGCATCGTTCTGCGAAATGAAGGCGATCGCCTTGAGCGTGCGCTGCTGGTCGGCCAGGTCGAAATCCTGGAACCAGTCCTTGGCCAGCAGCAGCTCCAGGTTGCCGACCGCACGCGCGTCCGGGTAATTGGCGGCCTGGCTCAGGGTGGCGGTGCGGGTGTCGGCGTCGAGCGCCTGGAATGCATCGCTGCCCAGCAACGACTTGACGCCCGCCGGCAATGCGGTATCGCCCGGCTCACGGCCGGCCAGTGCATCCAGCACCAGTTTCTGGTCGGACGCCGACAGTGCCTTGAATTCGGGCGACTGCTGGATCGCGACTTCGGTCAGCTTCGCGGTCTGTTGCGCCGCGGTCATCGCCTGGAACGACGGATCGGCGAGCAGCCCGGCGAGGTCGCCCGCCACCGCCGCATCACCGCCACCGTCGCGCACGGCTTCCACCACCAGGGCCTGGTCGGCGGTGGTGAGTGCGCGGAACGCGGGCGAGGCCGCCAGCGCCGACAGCGCGGCGAAGTCGTCGCCCTCCATCCCGGCCAGCACGGCGCCCACCGCGGCACCGCCATCGGCCGACTGCAGCAGGCGCAAGGCATCCTTGACCTCCAGCGGCACGCCGGCATCCTGCAGCGCGGCGTCGATGTCGGCCTGGCCGATCTCGCCATCCCGCGCACCCTGCACGAACGGGTTCCAGGAGCCGCCCTGGCCGGCGGCGGTATCCAGCAGTTCGTCGACGTAGTTCCCGGATGCGAGGGTGGCGCGGGCCGCCTCGAGGTCCTCGCGGCTGATGCGCCCGTCGATGCCGCCCTTGCCGGCGCCCACGTCCAGGAAGTTGCGCGACGATTCGCTGTCCAGCAGGAGCTGTGCGGCGTCGCGCAGCTCCTGCGGTGCCGAGGCATCGGCCGCCACGCGTTCCAGATCCGCGGTGCGGACCGTGCCGCCGCCGATCAGGTCCTGCAGGCCGTCGCGCCCGTCGAGGATGGTGTCGTACTGGGCCAGCAGCGTGCTGGTGGCGGATTCGAGTGTGGTCATGGCAGGAGGTCCCGTGCAGCCTGGTGGCAGGCTAGGCGCCAGGCAGCGGGGCGGGCAGGTGGGGACGACCCTAGGCCGGGCGTGCGGGTCGGGCGCCGTTCACGTGGCGGTGCTTCGGTGCATCATCGCCGACACGCCTCGATGGATCCTGCGATGACCCTTGCCGACTCCCGCCAGCACCAGATGTTCCCGGTGCTCGATGCCCACCAGGTGGCCACCGCGCGGCGCCATGCCAGTGGCCCGGCGCGCAGCTTCGCGGCAGGCGCGCTGGTCTACGACGTCGGCGAGCACCATGCGCCCATGTGGCTGGTGCTGGACGGCGCCATCGACGTGGTGCGCCGCGACGGGCTGGGCCACGAGAAGCCGATCACCTCGCACGGGGCCGGGCAGTTCAGTGGCGAGGTCAGCCAGCTGGCCGGTCGCGCGTCGCTGGCCGCGGGGCGTGCCGGCGCCGACGGCTGCACCGCGCTGCCCATCG
>DATINB010000183.1:0-3985 GCA_035474775.1 Luteimonas sp. | reverse complement strand
CTGCACGAGGCCGGGCGCGTGCCCGACGACGAGCGCGCCGCGCTGGTGCGCGCCAGTGCCAGCCATGGCACCCGCGGCGCCTCGGTCGACTACGCGCTGCTGCTCGATGGCCTGGAGGCGGAACGCGAGCAGGGCATCACCATCGACGTGGCCTGGCGCCACCTGGAGACGCCACGACGGCGATTCCTGATCGCCGACTGTCCGGGCCATGCGCAGTACACGCGCAACATGGCCACCGGCGCGTCCACCGCCGACCTCGCCATCGTGCTGGTCGACGCCACCCGCGGCCTGCTGCCGCAGACCTTCCGCCACACCGCGATCGCGGCGCTGTTCGGCGTGCGCCACGTGCTGCTTGCGGTCAACAAGATGGACCGCGTGGGCCACGAGCAGTCCGTGTTCGACGCCATCGCCGCGCAGTACCGGTCACACGCGGCGCGCCTCGGCATCGGCGACGTGGCGGCGATCCCGCTGTCCGCCGCCGATGGCGACAACGTGGTGGCGCCATCGACCACGATGCCCTGGTACACGGGGCCCAGCGTGCTCCAGCAGCTGGAGTCGGTACACGTTCCGCAGCGCGCGCCGGGGGCGCCGGCACGCTTGCCGGTGCAGGCGATCCTGCGCGACGGCCACGGTGGCCGCTGGCTGGCCGGCACCCTGACGTCCGGCCGCATTGCGGTGGGCGACAGCGTCCGCGTCGAACCCTCCGGCGCCACCGCCGGCGTGGCCGCGCTCTCGCGCGCGGGGGTGGTCGCCAGCCTCGCGCAGGCCGGCGACGCCGTGGCCGTGCGCCTGGACCGCGACGTCGATGCCGGTCGCGGTGATGTGCTGGCATCCGGCACCGACCTGGCCTCGAGCGACCAGTTCGCCGCCGACGTGCTGTGGTTCGATGCCGTCCCGCTGCTGCCGGGACGGCGATTCCAGCTCAAGCTCGCCACGCGCAGCGTCGGCGCGCGGGTCAGCGAACTCAAGCACCAGCTCGATCCGGACAGCCTGCAGCCCCTCGCCGCCAGGCGCCTGCAGGCCAACGAGATCGGCGAGGTGTCGCTGGCCACCGACAGCGCGATCGCCTTCGCGCCGTACGCGGAAGACCCCGTGCTGGGTGGTTTCATCCTGGTCGACCCGTTGACCCGCGCCACCGTCGGCTGCGGCATGATCCGCCATGGGCTGCGCCGCGCCGACAACCTGCACTGGCAGGCACTCGACGTCGACCGCGCCGCGCGCGCCGCCATCAAGGGCCAGCAGCCACGCTGCGTCTGGTTCACCGGCCTGTCGGGCGCCGGCAAGTCGACCATCGCCAACCTCGTCGAACGCGGCCTGCTGGCGCGCGGCTGCCACACCTACATCCTCGACGGCGACAACCTGCGCCAGGGCCTCAACCGCGACCTCGGGTTCACCGACGAAGACCGCCTGGAGAACATGCGCCGCGTCGCCGAAGTGGCCAAGCTGATGACCGAAGCCGGGCTGATCGTGCTGGTCAGCTTCATCTCCCCGTTCCGCGCCGAGCGCGACGCCGCCCGCGCCCTGTTCGCCCCCGGCGACTTCATCGAGGTACACGTCGACACCCCGCTCGCCGAAGCCGAGCGCCGCGACACCAAGGGCCTGTACGCCAAGGCCCGCCGTGGCGAACTGCCGCACTTCACCGGCATCGACTCGCCCTACGAACCCCCGCTGACCCCGGAGCTCGTCCTTGACACCCTCGCCGAGACACCGGCCGCGCTCGCGGGACGCGTCATCGGCCTGCTGCTGGACGACTGAGCAGGTTCGTGTGATCGCATGCCGCGCCCGTCAGGGCTGCTCGTGCATTTGCCTGGCGAGCGCGCGCCGGCAGCTGTCGCTTTCTGTCCTCCCGAAGTCATTGCACATCGGTCGCGACGTGCGCGGGGAGCGGCTGCTTCCGCGTAAAGCGCACATGGATGTGTGCGCCGGCGAGTCGGCCATGGGTGAGCGCGGACGGCTTGCGCGGCACTGCCGCGCGTCCGTGCGAACGCCCGGCGCGCTGCGCCGGGCAGGACCGCCGCAACGTGGACGGGCCGACCGAGCCGGTGGCGGAAGTGGCCGATCCCCGCGCTCCATCCGAAGCCGAGGCTCCCAAGCCTCGTGCGCTCAACCGGGACACCTCCGGTGGAGCGCCTAGCGCTCTGCGGCAGACCCGACTAGCGCAACCGCCGCCGACGCCCGCGGAACAGGCTGACCACGATCAGGATCGCGATCGCCCCGAGCAGCGCGCCGATGAAGCCTGCAGCCTGGCCCTGTGCGTACCAGCCCATCTGCTGACCCACCCAGCCGGCGACGATCGCGCCGGCGATGCCGAGCAGGATGGTCATGATGATGCCCATGCTGTCGCGGCCCGGCTTGAGCAGGCGCGCGAGCACGCCGACCACGAAGCCGATCAGGATGATGTAGAGCCAGTTGCTGCTGCCGAACAGTGCGTCCATGGAGCGTCTCCGGTTGGGGTGGGCGAAGGTGTCGGCGGCGTTGCCGCCACGGGTGGATACGCGCTCAGCAGCAGCCGTGGTCGCCGTGGCGCGTGCCGCTGTCGGCCGCCACGGCGGCACCCCGGGTCTCGCCACGCGCGCTGGCTGCCTGGTGCGCCGCGATCACCTGCGCCACGCAGGCCGTGACCCGTTTGCCCATCGGAATGTGCAGGAACTCGTTGGGGCCGTGTGCGTTGGAGTGTGGGCCCAGCACGCCAGTGATCATGAACTGCGCGCCGGGGAACTTCTCGCCGAGCATGCCCATGAACGGGATCGACCCGCCTTCACCCATGTACATCGCGGGGCGCGCGAAGAACGCCTGGCTGGCGGCGTCGATCGCCTGCTCCAGCCACGGCGACAGCGCCGGCGCGTTCCAGCCGGTGGACGCCTTCTCGAGGTCGAGGGTGACCGTCGCGCCATTCGGCGGGTCACGCGTCAGCACCTCGGCCAGCACTTCGCCGGCACGCTGGCCGTCGAGTGTCGGCGGCAGTCGCAGCGACAGCTTCACGGCGGTCTCCGGACGCAGCACGTTGCCGGCGGACGCCAGCGGCGGCATGCCGTCCACGCCGGTCACCGACAGCGCCGGCCGCCACGTGCGGTTGAGCACGAGTTCGGTGAGGTCGTCGCTGCCTTCCGGGAACATCGGCGTCATGCCCGGCAACAGCGGAAACTTGTCGTAGATCTCGGTGCCGAGCACCTCCGCACAGCGCCGCGCCTGCAGCAGCCGGTCTTCGGGGATGGCGTCGTGCAGCCCGTCCACGCGGATGTGCCCGGTGTCCTCGTCCTCCAGCCGCGACAGCAGCTGGCGCAGCAAGCGGAAGCTGGAGGGCACCACGCCGGATGCATCGCCGGAATGCACGCCCTCGGCCAGCACCTGCACGCGGAAGTTGCCGCCCGCCATGCCGCGCAGCGACGTGGTGCACCACAGCTGGTCGTAGTTGCCGCAGCCCGAATCCAGGCACACCACCAGCGACGGCATGCCGATGCGATCGGCGAGGTGGTCGACGTACGCCGGCAGGTCGTAGCTGCCGGATTCCTCGCAGGCCTCGATCAGCACCACGCAGCGCGCGTGCGGCGCCTGCTGCTCGCGCAGCGCCAGCACCGCGGTCAGCGAACCGTAGATCGCGTAGCCATCGTCGGCGCCGCCGCGTCCGTACAGGCGGTCGTCGCGCAGCACCGGTTCCCAGGGACCGAGGCCTTCGTCCCAGCCGGTCATCTCCGGCTGCTTGTCGAGGTGGCCGTAAAGCAGGATGCAGTCTTCGGGTGCCTCGCCGTGCACGGACGGCGCGCCCGCGCCCGCGCCACCGGCGGGATGCGACGCCGGGATCTCGATGAAGATCAGCGGAGTGCGACCGTCCAGGCGCACGACCTCGATGGCCATGCCGGGGATCGATTGCGCGCGCGCCCAGCCTTCCATCAGCGCCACCGCGGCATCCATGTGTCCGTGCGCGACCCAGTCGGCGTCGAACATCGGCGACTTGTTGGGGATGCGGATGTAGTCGAACAACTGC
>DATINB010000182.1:0-3942 GCA_035474775.1 Luteimonas sp. | reverse complement strand
GCCGATGCGGCGGGTGTAGAGCAGCTGGCTGAAGTCGGACGGCGTGGTGAACTCGTACAGGCCCTGGTTCTCGGTGAAGAACGGGCGCTTGTCGCTGATGAAGGTCTCGGTGGCATCGAAGTTGACCACCAGGTCGTCGCTCTCGACCTGGCCGAAGTCCGGGTTGAGGGTGGCCGCCAGCTGGAACTGCCCCGACGGTTTCCAGAACACGTCGGCGCCGGCGTCGAAAGCGGTCCCGCTGCCGGCGATGTCGGTGAGGCCGGACACGTAGGGGGTGATGGCGAGCAGGGACTGGCTGAACTTGGCGACCTGGATCGCGGTGAAGTCCGACAGGAAACGCGGGCGTTCGAAACTGGCCGACGGCCACGCAACGCGCTCGCCGGTGGAGCCGGTCACGCGGTCGAGGTAGACGTGCAGCGTGCGGGTGTCGCCCTCGGCCTGCTGCATGGGCGCGATGTGCCAGGGGATCAGCATCTCCACCGACCAGCTCTCGGCATCCTCCGAGACCGCGTGCCGCCAGTTGCCGTCCCAATCGTCGTTGAAGGTGTTCTCGTTGGTGATCACCGCGTCGCTGATGCCGTCCGTCGACGACACCGTGAAGTTGCATCCGGTGCGTCCGCCGCCGCCGAAATCCACCATCAGGTTGACCCGGTCGACCTGGGCCTCGAAATCGCGCTGCACCCGCTGCCGCGTCCGCGGCACGGAGGCCGGCTGGACATTGCGGAAGCCCACCGCGAGACCCTCCGGGGTGGCCAGGATCCAGGCTTCGGTGGGCTGCGAGGCCGGCGTGCCGTTGAGCGGCTGGGTCTTGCGGAAATCGGTGACGTGGTGCGCGCCGCGCCACTCGTCGGCGTCGATGCGGCCATCGACCTCGATCGCCTGCGCGGCCGTGGACGCGGCGGGCAGCAGCAGGGCGAGCAGCAGGCGGACGATGTGCATCAGGGCGCCCGCGGAGGAGAAGGTGGCCATCATCGCGACGTCGTCCATCGCTGCCGACTGGCATAGGTCATGCAAACCTTCCCGGCGCGCGCGGCATCGGCACCGTGCACCGCGACGGCTGTGCCGGTGGTGGGCCGATCGCGAAGGCCGGACCGCGCGACGCGTCGCGGCCGGTCGTCGGCCGTCGGCCGGGCGCGCTTGCACAGGACGCCGGATCGCGCCAAGGTCGGCACCGCGTCGCGCCGGCGCGTCACACGCATGGAACTTGCATGAGGTCGATTCCACTCCTGGTGTCGCTGCTGGCCATGGCGACGGTGGCACCCGCGGCATTGGCGGCATGCCCCGCGCCGGCGGCGCAGCTGGCCGCGCGCGCCACCGTCGCCGACCTGGGGCGCATCCTGGCGCCGGGCGGTATCCAGGAAACCTACACCGCGCGGATCGGCGGGATCGACCAGTGGGTCGACATCCGCGGGCAGGACCGCGACAACCCGGTGATCCTGTTCGTGCACGGTGGCCCGGCGTCGCCGGTGGTGCCGACGATGTGGCAGTTCCAGCGCCCGATCGAGGAGTACTTCACCGTCGTCCACTACGACCAGCGCGGCGCCGGCCGCACCTTTCGCGGGACCGCGCCGGATGCGCTGGACGAAAGCCTGCCGATCCAGCGCTACGTCGACGACGCCATCGAAATGGCCGAACACGCGCGCGCGCGGCTGGGCAAGGACAAGCTGGTGCTGGTCGGGCACAGCTGGGGCACCATCATCGCCATGCGCGCGGCGCTGGCACGGCCCGACCTGTTTCATGCCTATGTCGGCATCGGCCAGGTGATCGACACGCGCGAGAACGAGCGCCTGAGTTTCGACTACGGCATGCAGCAGGCGCTCGCGCACGGCAACGCCGCGGCCGTCGCGGAGATGCGCGCCATCGCGCCCTATCCCGGCGACGCACCGATCACCCGCGAACGCATCGTGGTGGCGCGCAAGTGGGCGCAGTTCTACGGCGGCCTGAGTGCGTACCGGGACGCGTCGACGTACTTCTTCGAGGGCCCGAAGCTGTCGCCGGAGTACGCCTGCGACGACGTGGCCGCCATCGACCAGGGCAGCCTGTACACGCTGGACAAGGTGCTCCCGGAGTTCCTGGCCGTCGATTTCGACGCCGTCGACCGCTTCCCGATCCCGGTGGTGATGTTCATGGGGCGCCACGACTACACCACGCCGTCGGCGCCGCCGGCGGCCTGGCTGGCGCGCGTGCGGGCGCCGTCCACGCATGCCGTGTGGTTCGAACATTCGGCGCACATGGTGCCGTGGGAGGAGCCCGGGCGGATGCTGGTGAGCCTGCTCGAACATGTTCGCCCGCTGGCGATGGCCGACGGCGCGGCGGCGGCGCCCCCAGCGGGCGAGTGACGGGGTCAACCGGGCGGCGCGAGCGCGGCGTACCACCCGGCGTACGGCGTGTTGCGCGCCATGCGGCGGTTGTAGTCGGGCGCGCCGTCGGCCCACCAGGCCGGGCCGCGTTCGCCGAGCGCGGTCTTCGCGGCATCGACCGCGGCGCGCGCCGCGCGCTCGGCTGCCGCGTCGCGGGTGCGCAGCGCGCGCCCGACCGCCGACCGCGCGCGCATGAGCTCCCGGGTGAGGCGCTCGCGTGCCTCCGGCGCCAACGCGGGGTCGCTGCAGCGCCAGAGGCGGCCGCGCACCACGAAGTAGCGTCCGTCGGGCGTCACCGGGTGCGGGGCGGGCATGTGCCGAGTGTGCCGGTACAGGCGGGGTCGCCGCGGTGGGGACTGGAACCGCTGCGCCAGGCCGGGCGTTCGCCGGAGCTGCAGTGCACGCCGTCCACCGCGTCGCCAGGCGCGGCGCGGACGCAGGTCAGCGCGACCTCGGCGACGGGCGATGCGGGCGGGATGCCGGGCACGCTGCATCCGTAGAGCCAGAGCACGAACTGGAACAGGGCGAGCAGACGGGCCATGGCGGGCGCCTCGAAGCGGATTGGAAGGGGGGCGCGTCCGGCAACGCTCACATGCTGCGGAACAGCGCCATGTAGGTGCTGCTGACCGCCAGCGTCTCGGGCCGGCTGCGCAGGCGCACCGTGCCGCGACCGCTGTAGTCGCGCACGATGCCCGCCACCGCGCGCAGGTTGACGATGGTGGAGCGGTGGATCTGCCGGAAGACGGCCGGGTCGAGCGCGCCGAGCAGCTCGCGGATCGGCATGCGCAGCAGTGCTTCGCCCTCGGCGGTGACGACGGTGGTGTACTTGTCGGCGGCGCGGAAGTAGGCCACCTCGTCGACCAGGATCAGGCGCGTCTCGAGCCCGGCGCTGGCGGTCAGCCAGGTCAGTGCAGGGGGCGATGGCGCGGGCGACAGAGCCGGGCCCAGGCCGGCGAGCCATGCGGATACCCGTGCTGCATCGCCGATGCCGCGGCGCTGCAGGCGCTGCACGGTGGCGGCCAGCCGGTCCGCCTGCACCGGCTTCAGCAGGTAGTCGACGGCGCCACGCTCGAAGGCGTCCACCGCATGTTCGTCGTACGCGGTGACGAACACGATCTGCGTCGCCGGGCTCACCTCGGCGGCGGCCGCGGCCACCTCCAGTCCACCCAGGCCGGGCATGCGGATGTCGAGGAACGCGACCCGTGGCTGGTGTTCGGCGAGCGCTTCCAGCGCACTCGCACCGTCCTCGCATTCCGCCACCAGCTGCAGGTCGGGCCAGGCGCTCGCCAGCAGATCGACCAGCGCACGGCGCAGCAATGCTTCGTCCTCGGCGACGATCGCGGTGAAGGCCTCAGACATGCGCGGGGCCCTCCACGAGGCCCGCTGGCACGGTGAGGGTGGCGGCGACGCCGTTCGGGAAATTGGCGACCACGGCGAGCGCGGCGCGGTCGCCGTAGCCCAGGCGCAGCCGCTCGCGCACGTTCTTCAGCCCGATTCCGGTCCCGGCGGCGGCAGCGGTGCCCAGGCCGTCGCCGTCGTCGGCCACGGTGACCGCCACCGTGGCCGATGCGCCCTCATGGCG
>DATINB010000181.1:0-11298 GCA_035474775.1 Luteimonas sp. | reverse complement strand
GCGGACCATGCGCAGTCGCTCGGGGCGCGGGCCCTGCCGCAGCCGGTGCCGGCGTTGATGGCCGGTGCATCAAAGCTGATGAAGACGATCGCCTACCGGATCTGAACGGGTCGACGGCTCAACAAAAAAGGCCGGCAATGCCGGCCTTTTCAGCGCTTGGTCCAACTCATTCCACCAGGTTGCGCCCGTGGAACAGTTCCTCGATCTCGCGCTTGAGCAGCTGTTCGATGCGCATGCGGTCCTTGAACGAGAGGTTCTTGGCCTTTTCCTCGAAGAGGTACTGGTCGAGGTCGAAGTCCTTCAGGTGCATCTTCGTGTGGAAGATGTTTTCCTGGTAGACGTTGACGTCGAGCATCTCGTAGCGCGACTTCACGTTCTTGGCCAGGTAATCCTGGATCGAGTTGATCTTGTGGTCGATGTAGTGCTTGCGGCCCTTGATGTCGCGGGTGAAGCCGCGCACGCGGTAGTCGGCCACCACGATGTCGGACTCGAAGCTCTCGATCAGGTAGTTGAGCGCCTTCAGCGGCGAGATCACGCCGCAGGTGGCCACGTCGATGTCGGCGCGGAAGGTGGCGATGCCGTGCTGCGGATGCGTCTCCGGGTAGGTGTGCACGGTGATGTGCGACTTGTCCAGGTGCGCCACCACCGCCTCGGTGATCACGCCCTTGGCGGCGGACTTCTCGATCACCGGCTGCTCGCTGATCAGGATCGTCACCGACGCGCCCTGCGGGTCGTAGTCCTGGCGCGCGATGTTGAGGATGTTGGCGCCGATGATCTCGGCGACGTCGGTGAGGATCTGCGTCAGCCGGTCGGCGTTGTATTCCTCGTCGATGTAGTCGATGTAGCGCTGCCGCTCGTCTTCGGAGACGGCGTAGCAGACGTCGTAGATGTTGAAGCTCAGCGCCTTGGTCAGGTTGTTGAAACCCTGGAGCTTGAGGCGGGGCAGCGGCTTGACCACGTCGGTCGTCTCCGGGGTGCGGTTCGGCGAAGGGCGCGATTATGCGACATTGCGCACAGCCCCGCAGATGAAGCCTTCATGGCTGCTGTCAATAGGGGAATACCGGTGTTTGCCGTCGCCACGCCGAACGCCTACTCTCCGTTCATCCCCCGTTGACCCTGCCAATGACCATCACACCCGTGGCCCTGCTCAACACCCGGCGCCCTGTAAACCCCCTGCTTCCCACTCCCGCCACGATCGAGCGCTTCCTCGCGCACTGCCACCGTCGACGCTATCCGCCGCGTACCGAAGTCTTCCGGCCCGGCGACCAGGCCAACACGCTCTATTATGTGATCAACGGCTCGGTCAGCATCATCACCGAGGAAGACGACGGGCGTGAACTGGTGCTCGGTTACTTCGGCACCGGCGAGTTCGTCGGCGAGATGGGCCTGTTCATCGAGACCGACGTGCGCGAGGTGATCCTGCGCACGCGCACGCCCTGCGAGCTGGCCGAGATCAGCTACGAGCGCCTGTACCAGCTGTTCGACGGCTCGCTGGCCGGCGATGCCACGCACATCGTCTACGCCATCGGCGCGCAGCTCTCGCGGCGCCTGCTCGACACCAGCCGCAAGGCCGGCCGCCTGGCCTTCCTCGACGTCACCGACCGCATCATCCGCACCCTGCACGACCTCACCCGCGAGCCGGAGGCGATGAGCCACCCCGACGGCACGCAGCTGCGGGTGTCGCGCCAGGAACTGGCGCGGCTGGTGGGCTGCTCACGCGAGATGGCCGGACGCGTGCTCAAGAAGCTGCAGGCCGACAACAAGCTGCATGCGCGCGGCAAGACGATCGTGCTGTTCGGCACCCGCTGAGTGGCTGCGCACTTCGAACCGCGCGGCGCCCTGCCCGATGCCGACCTGCGCAGCGCGTCGCGGATCGATGCCGACGACGTGGCGTCCCTGCTGTCGGAGCTCGGTTATCCCTGCACGACCGACGATGCCGCACAGCGCATCGCGACCATCATCGACACCGATCGCCAGGCGCTGGTGGTGGCCCGCTGCACTGGCGCGGTCTGCGGACTGATCGCGCTCGACTTCATGTACTACCTGCCCCTGGACACCACCACCTGCCGCATCACCGCGCTGGTGGTCACCCAGGATGCGCAGGGGCGTGGCCTCGGACGGCAGCTGCTGCGCGAGGCGGAACGCCGCGCGCGCGCAGCGGGCGCGGCGCGCATCGAGCTGACCAGTGGCTCGCAGCGCGCGGACGCGCATGCCTTCTACCAGGCCTGCGGCTACGGCACCGGGACCGTCCGTTTCATCAAGCGGCTCGGCGACGCCTGAGGTCGCGCGGTGGGTGCAGGTCCCGAACCGCTGGCGGTCGACCCCGACCGCGTCTAGCGGTCGCCGTGCGCCGGCACCGGTTCGCCGCCCCGGTCCAGGCAGCCCCAGTTGAGGATCGGCGTGCCGGCCGGCAGTTCGCGCCGGAACAGGTCGACGCGATCCGGCTTCGGGTTGACCACCACCGGCGCGCCCGCGGCCTGCAACAGCGGCAGGTCGGCCGTGCTGTCGGAATATGCGATGGCGATGCCGCTGAACCCGTGCTCCAGCAGCATCCGTACCTTTTCCTGGTGGTGGCAGTGGCGCGTGGCGACCACCGCCCCCAGCCGCGGTCCCACCGCCGTGCCGATCACCGGCACGTCCTCGTGGGCCACGAACCCGAGGATGGCGCGTGCCAGCGCCGGCGGCGCGCCGGTCGCCACCACCACCCGGTCGCCGGCCTCGCGATGCCGGTGCAGCACCGCGATCGCGGTCGGCAGCAGGCGTGCCTCGAGCGTCGCCACATGGCCGGCCACGTAGCGCTCGATCAGCTCGTCGAGATCGCGACGGCGGTGCAGCCCGACGGTGCCCGCCCAGACGAACGCCGAAATCCCGACGCGCCGCGTGGGCAGGAACGCGGTCATGGTTCCGAACACCGGCGCCAGCAACAGGGCCAGCGCCGTACGCCAAGGGCTGCGGCGGATCAGCCAGGCGAACAGGTGGCTGCCGGAATCGCCGTCGTACAGGGTGTGGTCGAAGTCGAACACCACCAGCGGCGCGTCCGCGCCGGGCGTGGCGTAGGCGTGCCGGGCCGCGTGGATGGCCTTGCCCATCGCACTCACCGGAACAGCGCCTGCAGCGCCTGGCCCGGGTCGCCGGCGCGCATCAGCGCCTCGCCCACCAGGAAGGCGTGCACGTGCGCGGCGCGCAGGGCGCGCACGTCGGCGACCCGCGTGATCCCGCTTTCGGAGACCACGCGGCGCCCGCGGGGCACCGCATCCATGAGCGACAGCGTGGTGTCCAGCGAGACCTCGAACGTGCGCAGGCTGCGGTTGTTGATGCCCAGCAGCACACGCGGGTCGGCGGGCAGGCAGGCCAGCGCACGGGCCAGCTCCGCGCCGTCGTGCACCTCGACCAGCACGTCCATGCCCAGTTCCAGTGCCTGGCCTGCGAACGCCGACAGTCGCGCGTCGTCGAGTGCCGCGACGATGAGCAGCACGCAGTCGGCCCCGAGCACCCGCGACTCCAGCACCTGGTAGGCATTCACCAGGAAATCCTTGCGCAGCACCGGGAGTGCGCAGGCGCCGCGGGCCAGACGCAGGTTGTCGTCGTGGCCCTGGAAGAAATCGATGTCGGTCAGGACCGACAGGCAGGCCGCGCCGCCCGCCTGGTAACTGCGCGCGATCGCCACCGGGTCGAAGTCGGCGCGGATGACGCCTTTCGACGGGCTGGCCTTCTTGATCTCGGCGATCACCGCGGAGCGGCCGGCGGCCACCGCGGCCTCGATGGCGGCGGCGAAGCCACGCACGGGTCCGCCGTCGGCGGCACGCGCGGCCAGCTCGCGCAGCGGCCACCTGGCGGCACGCGCGGCCACCTCCTCGGCCTTGCGCTGCAGGATCCGCCGCAACACATCGGGCGTGGCGCCGGCGGTGGGAGCCGGGATGGCGTTGGCGGTCGTCATTGCGTCGGTCCGCGTGGCGGCAATGCATCCCCGGCCCGCCAGCCGCCGGCCTGCAGCGCATCGAGCAGCGCCACGACCGCGATCCGGGCATCCAGCTCGTGCACCGGCAGGACCAGCAGGTCGCCGTCGCGCGCCCATTGCAGGGGCCGACGCGCCGCCTCGACCTCGTCGAGGCAGGTCTCCACGCGGTCGCCGGCGAGCCCGGCGGCGGCCAGCACGTCGCGCATGATCGCGGCCACCTCGCCCACGCCACGCCCGCGCTCGTAGCCGCCGATGTCCTTCAACACCACCAGGTCCGGATCGAAGGCGGCCGCGGTGCGCGCCACCGCGCGCAGGTCGGCGTCCTCGCGGTTGCCGGCGTGGCCGAGCAGGATCGCCAGGCGCCCCGTGCGGCGGTCCGCGCCGACCGCCTGCAGGAAGCCGCGCAGCCCGTCCGGGTTGTGCGCGTAGTCCACGAACACCTGCACGCCGCCGAAGGTCCAGTGCTGGAGGCGGCCCGGGTTGTCGTTGCCGGCGGCCCCGAAGCGACGCAGCGTCGCCACCACCGCTTCGACCGAAATGCCCAGCGCACAGGCCGCCAGCGCAGCGGCGGCGGCGTTGGCCACGTTGTAGGCGGCCTGGCCGCCCAGGGTGAGCGGCATGTCGGCGACCGCGCCGAGGTCGTGCTGCCCGCCGCGCCAGTGCAGGCGCATCCGCCCGTCCGCCACTGCGCAGGTCGCCCCGCCGCCGTCACGATGCGCCACCAGCAGCGGCGACGCATCGTCCAGCGAAAACCAGCCCAGCGGGCACGCCAGCGACGGAGCGAGACCGGTCAGCACCGGATCGTCGGCATTGAGCACCAGCAGCCCGTCGGCCCCGATCGCCCGCGCGACGGTCAGCTTGACCCGGGCCAGGTCGTCGAGATCGTGCACGCCGTATTCGCCGAAGTGGTCCTCGCTGATGTT
Source organism: Luteimonas sp. (assembly GCA_035474775.1). Lineage (GTDB taxonomy): Bacteria > Pseudomonadota > Gammaproteobacteria > Xanthomonadales > Xanthomonadaceae > Luteimonas. The sequence continues at coordinate 6,417 of DATINB010000181.1, read as the reverse complement.
GGTGACGACCGCCGCGTCGGCCCGACAGGTGGCCATCCCGCGTCGCAGCAGCCCGCCGCGCGCAGTCTCCAGGATGGCCGCCTGCACCTGGCGGTGGCGCAGCACGGTGCGCGCGCCCATCGGCCCGGAAAAGTCCCCCGATTCCAGCGCCTCGCCATCGAAGAACACGCCATCGGTGCAACTGTGCGCCGCGTGCCAACCCTGCGCGCGCGCCATCGCCGCCAGCAGGCGCACGGTGGTGGTCTTGCCGTTGGACCCGGTGACCAGCGCGGTGGGGATGTCGTGCAGCGACGCCCAGTCGACGTCGCCGGCGGCCGGCAGCGACTGCACGGCCCAGGTCCGGCTGCCGTCGCCGGCGCCGATCGAAAGCAGGTCGTCGTCGACCAGGAACGGCACCCCGTGGCGCGCCGCGGCGTCGCGCAGCGACAGCAGCGCCGGGTTCGCCTCCGCTGCGGCCAGCGCGCGCAACGTCTGCATGGCCGTCGCGGCGTCCCACCAGGACGCATGCCCCGGGGCGTGGGCGATGCCATTCGGCGGGCTGGCGGTGGCGCCGTGCGCGCCACCGTGCAGGGCGGCACGCCATGCCCACTCGTTGGCTTCGGTGGCCGCGTACAAGCGGTCCAGCGGCGCGGCGAACGCCAGCGTGGCGCCACTCGCGTGGCGACGCACATGGATCGCACCCTGCGCCCACCCGAGCGCGCCGCGCATGGCCGACACCTGCAGCCGCCACCGCTCCAGCGCCGCATCGTCGAAGGCCAGGCCACGCGCGGTCTCCAGCGCGACGCCGGGCTCGGCGAAACAGGCGTTGCAGCCGGTCAGCCGGCGCGATTCCTCGAACGGATCCACGTCAGTCGCTTTCTTCGCGCTCGAACACCAGGCCGCGTTCCTCGATGCGCATGCCGTCCATGGCCGCGAACATCGACTCGTCGACGCTTTCCGACAGCGGCGGCAGCTCGCGCCCGGGCGCTGCACGCGGTGCGTCGCCATCGACCTGGAACTTGGTGATCTGCTTCCACGTCCGCGTCAGTGCATCGGCGAACATCATCAGCAGGTCGCCGGGCTGGCCCATGCGCAGTGCGGTGTCGACGGCCTGCTGCTCGTCCGGGATCAGCTGGATCGCGCCGGCATCGACGCCGGCGGCGCGCAGCGCGTCGCCGATGATCCCCGGGACCTCGTCCGGGCCGCGCCCACGCAGCGAATCGTCGCGACGCACGATGTAATGGTCGAAGCGTCCCGCCACGGCGTCGGCGATCGCACGCAGGTCCTCGTCGCGGCGGTCGCCGGGGCCGGTGAACACCACGATGCGCCGCCCGGCCACGTCGAGCCGTTGCCCCAGCTCGGCCATCATGCCGATGGCGTGCGCGTTGTGGCCGTAGTCCATCAGCACCTTGAACGGATGCTCGCCATAGACGTTCATCCGCCCCGGCGCCTGGAAGAACGTGGTGTCGAAGGTGCGCAGCCCCTGGCGGATGGCATCCAGCTTCATGCCCAGCGAGAACGCCATCGCCGCGGCGAACATGGCGTTCTGCACGTTGTGCAGCGCGCGCCCTTCCAGGGTCGCCGGGATCAGGTGCGTCCACATCAGCGGGATGTGCCCGCCACGGTCGTACAGCGTGATCATGTGGCCGTTGATGCCGGCCTCCAGCGCGCAGGCGCGTCCGCCGGCGCGGATGTGCTCGCGCACCAGCGCATGCGACGGGTTCATGGTCACGTAGCAGATGGTCTTGGCGTCGGTGTACGCGGACATCCGCGCCACGTTCGGATCGTCGGCGTTGAGCACCGCGCATTCGGTCGCGACCTCGACCACGATGCGCTTGATCGCCGCCAGCTGCTCCAGCGTGTCGACGCCCTTCAGGCCGAGGTGGTCGGAGGCGACGTTGAGCACCGCGCCCACGTCGACGTTGCGCACGCCCATGCCCGAGCGCAGCAGGCCACCGCGCGCGGTTTCCAGGATGGCCATGTCGATCTGCGGGTCGGACAGCACCATCCGCGCCGACATCGGCCCGGTCATGTCGCCCTCCACCGTCCGCTGGCCATCGATGTACACGCCGTCGGTGGTGGTGAATCCAGGCGCGTAGCCGGCCATCTTGGCGATGTGCGCCAGCATGCGCGTGGTGGTGGTCTTGCCGTTGGTGCCGGTGATGGCGGCGATCGGAACGCGCGCCGGCGTGCCCGGCGGGAACAGCATGTCGATCACCGGGCCGGCGGCGTCGCGCGCGGTGCCCTCGCTGGGCGCGACGTGCATGCGGAAGCCCGGCGCGGCGTTGACCTCGCAGATGGCCCCGCCGATCGACTTGTAGCTCTCCGCGATGTTCGGCGTGATGAAGTCCACGCCGCCCACGTCGAGCCCGATGGCGCGCACGGCGCGCACGGCCATGTCGCGGTTGTCGGGATGGATGATGTCGGTCACGTCGGTGGCGGTGCCGCCGGTGGACAGGTTGGCGGTGGAGCGCAGGTATACGCGCTCGCCGTCGGCGGGCACCGAGTCCGCATGGTGGCCGACCCGGTCCATCATCAGCGCCGCCTGCGCGTCCAGCTCCAGGCGCGTCAGCACCTTCTCGTGGCCGACGCCACGGCGCGGGTCCAGGTTCACCGCCTCGACCAGTTCGGCGATGGTGCGCGTGCCATCGCCGACCACGTGGCCGGGCGTGCGCTTCGTCGCCGCGATCAGCTCGCCATTGATCACCAGCAGGCGGTGGTCGTCGCCGGGCTGGAAGGTCTCCACGATCACCGAGGCGGAATGCAGCTGCGCGGCGAGGAACGCCTCGCGGATCTCGTCCTCGCCGGTGATGTCGATGGTGATGCCGCGGCCGTGGTTGCCGTTGTAGGGCTTCAGCACCACCGGGCCGCCGAGCTTGTGGGCCGCGGCCACGGCGGCCTCCTGCTCGATCACCAGCTGCTGGCGCGGCACCGGCAGGCCCAGCGACGCCAGGATCTTGTTGGTCTCTTCCTTGTCGCTGGCGAGCTCCACCGCGATGTGCGGCGTGCGTCCGGTCACCGTCGCCTGGATGCGCTGCTGGTAGGTGCCGTGCCCGAACTGGATCAGCGACTGCTGGTTGAGCCGCAGCCAGGGGATGTTGCGCTCCTCGGCGGCGCGCACCAGCGACGCGGTCGAGGGCCCCAGCGCGCGCTTCTGCGCGTAGCGGATGAAGTCGTCGCGCGCGGCTTCCCAGTTCCAGTCGTCCGGCACCGCGCCGTAGGCGCTCATCGGCTCGGCGAGATCGGGCGGCAGCAACGAATTCAACAGGCGGATGGCCAGCTCGCCGGCGGCGATGCCCTCCTCCTTCTGCGCGTACTCGTAGACCACCGAATACACGCCGGGGCGGTCCTCGGAAATGCTGCGCGTGCGCCCGAAGGTGACGTCCTCGCCGGCGACGTTCTGCAGCTCGATCGCCACATGCTCCATGACATGGCCCAGCCAGGTGCCGTCGTCCTCGCGCATGCGGCGCACGAAGCCGCCAGGTTCCTTGTACGAGCAGCCGTGCTCGGCCAGGCCGGGCAATGCCGCGACCAGCCCGTCCACGAAGCCGTCGCCCAGGCGGCCGGTGGGCCACGCCTCCAGCTTGCCGAGGTCGAGTTCGATGCGGATGACCGGGAAGTGCGCATGCAGCGACGGCCCGACGTAGACGGAACGATTGAGGATGCGCATCGACTCTCCGGGGCGGTCAGTTTTTTTCCGAGACCAATGTACCCGGTGACGCGCAGCGCGTGTGCAGGTCGAAGGTGGCGCCCGCGACCAGGATGTGGACGGTGAGCCCGAGCAGGCAGACCGCGTCGCGCTCCCGCGCCTCGGCCATCGACGAGAACTGCAGGCCACCGGCATCGACCACCGTCACCCCGCCACTGCCTTCGATCTCGATCACGTCGTCGGGACCGATGAAGGCCGCGGTGTCCTCGTCGAGGCCGATGCCGATCGCGAACGGGTTGTAGGCCAGTGCCGCCACCAGCCGGCCCAGGCGGTCGCGCTGGCGGAAGTGCTGGTCGATGATGAAGCGGTTGGTCAGGCCCAGGCCGGGCGCCAGGCGCACGCTGCCGGCGCGTGGCGACGAGCCCTCCTTGCCGAACGCGATCATGTGCTCGCTGAGGATGCTGGCGCCGGCACTGGTGCCGGCCACGTGCATGCCTTGCGCGTTGCGCGAGCGGATCATCTTGGCGGCTTCGGTGCCGCCCATGATGGTGGAGATGCGCAGCTGGTTGCCACCGGTGAAGAACACGCCGGTGGCGGCTTCGAGCCGGCGCAGGTAGTCCTCGTTGCGTCCGTCGTCGCGGGTGGCGAAGTCGATGGAGGTCGCGCGCCCGGCCTCAAGGCGGTCGAACAGCTCCTCGTATTTCTGGCCCGTGTCGGCCAGGCGGCTGGCGGTCGGGATGATCACGATGTCGGCATCGCGCCCACCGCACAGCTTCACGAAGCGCTTCAGGATGCGCCGCCGGCTCTCGCGGTCTTCGGCGCCACCGATCGGGATGATGAAGCCGCGGGTGGCGCCTTCGGAGACCTTGCTGGGACACATGCGGCCCGAACCCCTGTGCAGTCGACGCCGGATCCCGGCTCCCGCCGGGGGCGGGCGTGCAAAATACCATGCGCCTGCGCACCCGCCGCGAGGAGCGCGTGGCGGCCGTGGACACGGCCGTCGGCGTGCCTGTGCATGCGCCGTCGCGCCGGGCCGCTACGCGGATGCGGCCAGCGCCCTGGTGGCGGCCACGAACTGCTGCAGCCGGGCCCGCGCGGCACCCGATGCAACCGCATCGCGTGCGCGCTGCACGCCGTCGGCGATCGAATCCGCCACGCCGGCCACGTACAGCGCGGCCCCGGCGTTCAGCGCCACGATTTCGAGCGGCACCCCGGGAGCCCCGTCAAGCGCCTGCAGCAGCAGGGACTTCGATTCCTGTGCATCGGCCACGCGCAGGTTGCGGCTGGCCGACATCGCGATGCCGAAGTCCTCCGGGTGCACCTCGTACTCGCGCACCACGCCGTCGCGCAATTCGCCGACCAGCGTGGCGGCGCCCAGCGAGATCTCGTCCATGCCGTCGCGGCCCCACACCACCAGCGCGCGCTCGGCGCCCAGCTGCTGCAGCACGCGCACCTGGATGCCCACCAGGTCCGGGTGGAACACCCCCATCAGGATGTTCGGTGCGCCGGCCGGATTGGTCAGCGGGCCGAGGATGTTGAACAACGTGCGCACGCCCATCTCGCCGCGCACCGGGGCCACCGCCTTCATCGCCAGGTGGTGCATGGGCGCGAACATGAAGCCGATGCCGCATTCGGCCAGGCACGCGGACACCTGTCCCGGGGCCAGTTCGATCGCCGCGCCCAGCGCTTCCAGCACGTCGGCACTCCCCGACTTCGAGGAGACGCTGCGGTTGCCGTGCTTGGCCACGCGCGCGCCCGCCGCCGCCGCCACGAACATGCTGGCCGTCGAGATGTTGAACGTGTGCGCGCCGTCGCCGCCGGTGCCGACGATGTCGACCAGGTGGCGACGGTCGGCCACCTCGACGCGCGCGGCGAGTTCGCGCATCACCGTCGCGGCGCCGGTGATCTCGCCCACCGTCTCCTTCTTGACCCGCAGGCCGGTCAGGATGGCCGCCGTCATCATCGGCGAGACCTCCCCGCGCATGACCTGGCGCATCAGCGCGACCATCTCGTCGTGGAAGATCTCGCGGTGCTCGATGGTGCGTTGCAGGGCTTCCTGCGGCGTGATCGACATGTGCGCGGTGTCCTTGGCCGCGACGTGCCGTCGCGGAAACGTGGCGCGATCAGCGCGCGAGGAAATTCGCGAGCAGGGCGTGCCCATGCTGGGTCAGGATGGATTCGGGGTGGAACTGCACGCCCTCGACCGGATGCTCGCGGTGGCGCAGGCCCATGATCGCCTCGACGCCACCGGCGGCGTCCTCGGTCCACGCGGTCACTTCCAGGCAGTCCGGGAGGCTTTCGCGTTCGACCACCAGCGAGTGGTAGCGGGTGGCATCGAATCCATCGGGGAGCCCCGCGAACACGCCGCGGCCCTGGTGGCGGATCGGCGAGGTCTTGCCGTGCATGATGCGGCCGGCGCGCACCACCCGGCCCCCGTACACCTGGCCCAGGCCCTGGTGGCCGAGGCAGACGCCGAGGATCGGGATGCGCGCGCCCAGCCGCTCGATGACCGCCATCGAGACGCCGGCCTCGTCCGGCGTCTTCGGACCGGGCGAGATCACGATCCGCTCGGGCGCCATCCGCTCGATGGCATCGACGGTCAGGGCGTCGTTGCGGATCACCTCCACCTCGGCGCCCAGCACCTGCAGGTACTGCACGAGATTGAAGGTGAAACTGTCGTAGTTGTCGATCATCAACAGCACGGTGGCTCCGGCGGACGCACCGCGCGCAGGGAAATCGGGTGGGCGCGGCCTACGCCGGGCAGGTCAGCGGATGCGCGGCACGTGGTC
>DATINB010000180.1:0-6171 GCA_035474775.1 Luteimonas sp. | reverse complement strand
GCCGCTGCCGCCCGCCGAGGCGGGCGCGCCCGGTGTCTCGGCACCGCGCCTGGGTCGGCTGCATGCCTTCATGGCCGATGCCACCGACGCCGACGGCTATCTGGGCGGTGTGACGCTGCTGGCACGCAACGGCCGGATCGTGGACTGGCAGGCCTACGGCCATCGCGACCTCGCGCGCCGCGTGCCGATGGCGCGCGACGACATCTTCCGCATCTATTCGATGTCCAAGACCGTCACCTCGGTGGCGGTGCTGATGCTGATGGAGGAGGGCGCACTCGCCTTGGAGGACCCGGTGTCGCGCTACATCCCCGCGCTGGGCGACCTGCAGGTGCTCGACGGCGGCACGGCGGATGCGCCGTTGCGACGGGCACCGGCGCGTCCGGTGACGCTGCGCATGCTGCTCACGCATACCGCCGGGTTCGCGGCCGGGCTGGACGGCGACGCCGCCGCCGCCGCGCTGCTCGAACGCGCCGATCCGCATGCGGCACAAGACCTTGCGGCCTATGTGCAGCGGCTGGCCACGGTGCCGCTGGCGGCGGATCCCGGCACGCGCTTCGGCTACGACGGTGCCGCCACCGAGGTGTTGGCGCGGGTGGTCGAGGTGGTCTCGGGCCAGGCGTTCGACGTCTTCCTTCGCGAACGGCTGTTCGGTCCGTTGCGCATGGTGGACACCGGGTTCACGGTGCCCGCGGCGCAGCGCCGGCGGGTGGTGGACATCACCACGATGGGCGTGGACGGCCGGCTGCAGCTGGACGACGGGCCCAGCGCACGCGTGCCGGGCGATCCACTGAATGCCTATGCCAGCGGCGCCGGGGGCCTCTACTCGACCGCGGGTGACTACGCGCGCTTCTGCCAGATGCTGCTCGACGGCGGGACGCTGGACGGATCCTCGATCCTCGGCCGCAAGACCATCGAGCTGATGCTGTCGAACCACCTGACCATGCTCGACCCGCCGGTCACCCAGTTCAGCACGGCCGAAGGCTTCGGGCTCGGCGGCTACGTGGTGCTCGACGTGGCCGCGCGCGGCGTGCCCGGCTCGGTGGGCCAGTTCGGTTGGGCAGGTGCCGCGTCGACGTCGTACAGCATCGACCCGCGCGAACGGCTGGTCGCGATCCTGCTGCTGCAGCACCTGCCGCGCAGCGACCGTCGCGACCTGCCGCGCATCGGCCGCAACTTCGCGGCGCTGGTCCAGCAGGCGGTGGAATGAGCGCGCGTGGGAGCGTGCTGGTCGCGGGCTCGGCGAACCTCGATTTCGTGGTGCGCGCCGCGCACGTGCCGGCCCCGGGTGAAACCATCCTTGGCCGGGAACTCGCCACGTTTCCCGGCGGCAAGGGCGCCAACCAGGCCGTGGCCTGCGCGCGCGCGGGCGGCGCCGCCACCCGGATGCTGCTGGCGCTGGGCGATGACGCCTCGGCGGCACCGATCGAAGCGTCGCTGCGCGAGGCCGGCGTCGACCTGCACCTGGTGCGCGCGCAAGGCGTCAGCACCGGCAGCGCCTTCATCTGCATCGCCGACGACGGCGAGAACGCGATCACCGTCGCGCCCGGCGCCAACGCCACCCTGCGCGCCGACCAGCTGCCGACGCTGGCCGGCGTGCGCTACCTGCTGATGCAGCTGGAGACGCCGCTGGATGCCGTCGCAGCCTGGGCGCGCGCCGCGCGCGATGCCGGTATCGGCGTCGTGCTCAATGCCGCGCCCGCGCAGCCGTTGCCCGCCGCGCTGCTGGCGACGGTGGACCTGCTGGTCGTCAACGAAGGCGAGCTGGGCATGCTGACCGGTATCCGCGGCGACCTCGCGGCGGCGCTGGCCGCGCTGCCGGATGCGGACGTGGTGGTCACGCTGGGTGCGCTGGGTGCCTGCGCGCGGGTGGGCGGGACGCTGCACCTGCAGCCCGGGTTCGCCGTCGACGTGGTCGACACCACCGCGGCCGGCGACACCTTCTGCGGCGTGCTGGTCGCCGCACTGGCGCAGGACACGCCGGTGCCTGCGGCGCTGCGGCAGGCCTGCGCGGCGTCGGCACTGGCCTGCACGCAGCTCGGTGCGCAGGCCAGCATTCCCGACACCGCCGCGGTCGATGCGCTGCTGGCCGCACACCCTGCCGACGCGGCCACCGCGCGCGATGCACTGGAGCGGGCCGTCCACGGCGCGTCGGCCTGACCCTTCTTTTCGATCCTGGATACACGATGACCGCCGCACGCGACCACGACGTTCCGCCCATTGGGGCCGTCGCCCACTCCGGTTCCGATCCCGCTCGCGCACGGGATCCGCATGGCGACCAGGATTCCGCGCCACGCCAGGCTGTGGCCACCGAATACAAGTTCTCCCACGTCACCACCCAGCGCTACCTGCCCACGCCCGGTGGTGCGCCGGGCTGGCCGTTCGCCGAGATCGGGCACTGGGCCATCGACGCCAACGCCAGCGCCGACGACTGGATCGCCGAACTCACCGACTGGCGCCGCGAGCACCTGGTGCGCATCGGCTACGACGACGCCAATTACCGTCGGCCCGAACTGCAGTGGGCGCAGTCCAACTTCGTGCACGCGCAGATGATGGTGGAGGATCGCTACTTCCACGATCCGGAGACCGGCGCCTACACCGTCGACCGCTACCTGGACGACCTCGACACGCGCTTCGGCGGCATCGACAGCGTGTTGCTGTGGTTCGTCTACCCCAACATCGGCATCGACGACCGCAACAAGACCGACCTGGCGCACGACCTGCCCGGCGGGCTGCCCGGGCTCAAGACCGCGGTCGATGCCTTCCACGCGCGCGGCGTGCGCGTGTTCCTGCCCACGATGCCGTGGGACCACGGCACCCGCGAGCCCGATGCAAGCGACTGGCAGGCGATGGCCGGGCTGGTGGTGGCGGTGGGCGCCGACGGCATCAACGGCGACACCTACAACGGCGTGCCGCGCGCGTTCTTCGACGCCTGCGTGGCCGCGGGCCGGCCGGTGGTGCTGCAGCCCGAATCCACCATCAGCGCCGAGGAGCAGCTGGTCTGGAACGTGCAGAGCTGGGGCAAGAAGGCGCCCGACTCGCCGGTGCCGCCGGTGGCCAAGTTCAAGTGGCTCGAACCGCGGCACATGATCAACTACGAGAACCGCTGGGGCCGCAACCGCCGCCACGACCTGCAGTACATCTTCTTCAACGGCATCGGCTACAACGCCTGGGAGAACGTCTGGGGCATCTGGAACCAGCTGACCCCGCGCGACGCCGAGACCCTGCGCCGGATCAGCGCGATCGAACGCATGTTCGCAGGCGCCATGGTGTCCCCGGACTGGCGGCCGTACGCGCACACGCTGCAGGCCGGCGTGTTCGCCAGCCGCTTCCCCGGCGAAGGCCGCACCTTGTGGAATATCGTCAACCGCAACGAGTACGAAGTGGCCGGCGAACAGATCGCCGTGCCTCATACGGAAGGCGCGAAATACTTTGATGCGTGGAATGGCGTGGCCTTGCATCCGCGCATCGCCGATGGGAAAGCCGTCCTGACCATGACCCTGGAAGGCAAAGGCTATGGCGCGCTGCTGATGCTGGAACCGGACGTACAGGAACCGGGTCTGCAGGATTTCCTCGATCGCATGAAAGCACTGGCAGAAGTGCCGCTGCAATCGTTGTCGCAACAATGGAAGGCGATTCCGCAAACCATCACGCCAATCGAGCGCACAGAGGTACAGCCCGAGCCGCCGGAAGGCATGATCGCGATCCCGGCCGGGGAATTCGATTTCGTGGTGGGTGGCGTGGAGATCGAAGGCCAGACCTGGGAAGGCCTGGATTTCCAGTATCCGTGGGAAAGCAGCGCACGCCGTGGCCATCGCAAGCTGATGCAGATGCGCGCGTTCCATATCGACCGCTATCCGGTCACCAATGCGCAGTTCAAGCGTTTCATCGAAGAAAGCAATTACCAGCCGCGCGACGCGCATAATTTCCTGCGCCACTGGGTGGACGGTGCGCCGGACGCGGGCTGGGAACAGAAGCCGGTGACCTGGGTTTCCATTGATGACGCGCGCGCCTACGCGCAGTGGGCCGGTAAGCGCCTGCCGCACGAATGGGAATGGCAGTACGCGGCGCAAGGCGACGACGGACGCGCCTATCCCTGGGGCAACGTCTGGAATGCGAGTGCGGTGCCGGGCCAGAACCGCGAACGCCGGTTGCGTCCGCCGGCCGATGTCGATGCGCATCCCGACGGCGCCAGTCCGTTCGGGGTGATGGATCTGGTCGGCAATGTCTGGCAATGGACCGACGAGTACGCCGACGAGCACACCCGGGCTGCGGTCCTGCGCGGCGGCAATTCGTTTCGGCCGCAGACCTCGCACTGGTATTTCCCGCAGGCCTATCGGCTGGACCAGCACGGCAAGTACCTGCTGATGGCGCCGAGCAAGGACCGCTCCGGCGGCATCGGCTTCCGCTGCGTCGTGGATGCCGAATGACTTCTTCGCAGCCATCGGTGAGAGTGGAGTTGAGTGGGCTGCTGGGCGATGCGCTGGCGGCCAACCAGGCGGGCCGTCTTTCGCATTTCATCGTCGATGAGCACAGCCCGGCCATCGAAATATTCGACCGCGACCGCGCCGCGAAAAACGACGAGGGCGACTGGTACGGCGAACACGCGGGCAAGTGGCTGTACGCCGCGGCGAAGTCCGCCGCGCGCAATCAGGATCCCACGCTGGTCGCCAATCTGCTGCGCGTAGCCGACTACTTGGTCGCCGTGCAGGAACCCGATGGCTATCTGGGAACCTATGCAGCCGACCATCGCTTCATGCGCAAGCAACCGCCCAAGCCCGGCACCTGGGATGGCGCACCGAGCGTGCGCACCTGGGACATCTGGACCCACAGCTATCTGGTGCTGGGTCTGCTGGAAACAAACAAGCATTTCCCCAGGCCCGAATATCTGGCGGCCGCGCGCAAGATCGGCGACCTGTGCTGGCACACGCTGACCGAAGGTGGCATCGACATCTGCGAACTCGGCAACCATCACGGCATGTCGGCGACCGTGTTGATGGATGCGGCGGTGGAGCTTTACTTCGCCACCAATGAGCCACGCTATCTGGCCTTGTCGCAGCTGGTGCTGAAGCAGGCCGACGACAATCCCGACCTCGCCTTGTTGCGTCGTGCGCTGGAGGGCGCGGATGCGTCCGAGATCGCCACCGGCAAGGCCTACCAGCTCGCCTGGAATCTGGTCGGTCTGGCCAAGCTGCACAAGGCGACCGGCGAGGAATCGTATCGCCTGGCAGTCGATCACCTTTGGCACAGCATTCGCACGCATCATCTGACCCTGGGCGGCGGCCCCTGGGGCGGGGTGGCGCATCGTTCGCGCGAAGTCTTCAACCCCGCCGGCGTGTTCAGCCCGCAGGCCTATGTGGAAACCTGTTCCATCCTGGCTTGGCTGCAGTTGAATCGCGAACTCCTGGCCATCAGCGGGCAGGCGCGCTACGCAGAGGAAATCGAACGCACCGCCTACAACGACCTGCTGGGCGCGATGGCGCCGGATGGCGAGGACTGGTGCTACTACTCCTTCCCCAACGGCAAACGCGTGCACACCACGTACTGGCGCTGCTGCAAGTCCAGCGGTGCGATGGCGATCGAGGAATTGCCCGCCATTGCCTACACGCAGTCGGCGAACGGAAATATTTACGTCAACCTGTTGGGCCCCGGCATTGCCGAATTCGATCATCCGGACGCAGGTACCTTGCGGTTGCAGCAGCAGACGCGCTATCCGTTCGACGGCGCGATCACGCTGGGTCTGGAACTGGAGCGAAGCGCGCGCTTTGCGCTGTCGGTGCGCATTCCGCAATGGGCCGAAGGCGCAAGCCTGCGGGTCAATGGCGTGCTACACGATGCCGTTGTAACACCGGGCGAATATGCCCTGCTCGAACGCGAATGGAACCACGGCGACGAGATCGCGCTGGATTTGCCCATGCCGCCGGTCGCGCATGGACAGGTGCAGCAGAACACCCAGGAATCGCGCGCGCCGGATGGATCGCCCGTGCGTCAGCAGGTGATGCACTACGAATACGTGGCCGTCACCCGCGGTCCGCTGGTTTACGCCACCGGCCTGGTGGACGGTTACAGGACCGGCGAGACTCTGCGCCTGTCCGATGCGCCGGTCGGGCAATGGCTGCAAGTGGCGCAGCAGGACAACGGCGAAGGTCCGGAGATCCAGCTGCACAGCCTGGG
>DATINB010000179.1:0-4555 GCA_035474775.1 Luteimonas sp. | reverse complement strand
GCCGCGACCTGGTGGCCAGCATCGCCGATGCGCTCGGGTCGACCGCCAATTTCCTCAAGCGCGCCGGCTGGCGCAGCGGCGAGCCGTGGGGCCACGAGGTGCGGGTGCCGGCGGGTTTCGACGCCGCGCTGGCGGGCCGGCGCAGCAAGCGCGCACTGTCGGACTGGGAGGCGCGTGGCGTGGTGCGCGTGGACGGCCAGCCGCTGGCCGCGGACACGACGCGGCAGGCGGCCCTTCTGCTGCCCGCCGGCGTGAACGGGCCGGCGTTCCTGGTGTTCCGCAACTACGACGCGATCTATTCGTACAACGCCGCCGAGAGCTATGCGCTGGCGATCGCGACCCTCGCCGATCGATTGCGTGGCGGTGCCGCTCTCGTCACCGCGTGGCCGACCGACGATCCCGGCATCGGGCGCGACCAGCGGCGCGAACTGCAGCAGCTGTTGCTGGCGCGTGGCCATGCCATCGGCGAGGCCGACGGCATGATCGGCACGCAGACGCGGCGCGCGATCGTGATCGAGCAGGAGCGGCTGGGCCTGGCGCCGGCCGACGGCCGCGCCGGCATGAAGATGCTGGAGGCGCTACGCCGCGACGCAGCCCGCGACACGCCGCGCTGAGGCCGCGACGCCGGTCCAGGGGGTCGGAGCTTCCAGCGTTTGCCCGGCGCCCCTGCCCGGGACGGGCCCGCCGCCTACTGGGCGCCGGCGTCCTCGATGGCGATGTCGTGCGCACGCAGCCAGTCGCGCACGCGATCACGGTCGCGACGGGCTTCGCCGCTGAGCACCGCGTCGGAGGTCTTGAACAGGAAGCGCTGGAACGTGGCGCCGGTGTTGTTGGTCGTGGCCCGAGGGTCGGCGCCGGCTTCGAGCAGGTCCAGCACGCGTCCGGGCTGGTTGGTCTTGGCTGCGTAATGCAGCGGGCGGTTACCGGTGCGGTCGGCGGCATCGACGTCGGCGCCGGCCTTGATCAGCGCGCGGAACTGCGGCTCGCGCGCGCCGCGCAGGGCGGCGAACAGGGGCGTCGCCTGGGTGGTGCCGTTGCGGGCATCGGCATCGGCGCCCTTCGACAGCAACAGGTCCAGGTACTTCGCATCGTCGGCCATGGCCGCGAGATGCACCACGGTGTCGCCGTCGATGCCGGGCTCGGACGGGTTGGCGCCCGCCGCCAGCAGCGCCTCCAGCCCGCGCGATGATTTTTCCAGCAGCGCCCACTGCAGCGGGGTGACCTGCTTGTCACCGTGCGCATCCACGGAAACACCAGCCGCCGCCAACGCCGCGACCCGAGCCGAATCGCCGGCCCCGGCGGCATCGGCGAGTTCAGCCACGCGGGGGTCTGGAAACGCCTGTGTTGCATCCACCGATGTCGCTCCCTGTTGCCGGGCACACGCACTGCCGGACACGAGCATAAACGAGACGAGCAGGCCCGAACCCACGACACGCAAGGCCTGCCGTGGAGTCACGTAGCAGCAGCGCAGGGCACCTGCCGACATGTTGCGACGCCAACCCCCAGGCTGCAGGCCGCTCTCGCGCCATCTGCGGCGACGCGGGTCGTTGGATGCACTCAGAACCAGTTGCCCGGGTTCCAGTTGCTTTCCTTGAAGTCGTTGAAGCGGTCCCCGGCCCAGTCGGCGGCGCTGGAGGCCGTGTCGCTGACCCATGTGCCCGCATCGCTGATCCGCTCACTGGCCCAGGTGCCGGCCGTGTCGAGCGCATTGCTCACCCAGGTGCCGGCGGTATCCAGAGCGCCTTCGACGGTATCGCCCAGGCCGTCGAGCTTGTCGCCGACCCATTGCGTGCCGCCCTCGACCCAGCCGCCGACGGTGTTGCCCAGGGCTTCCAGGCCGACGGCCGAGCCCAGGTCGCGGATCAGGCCGCCGGCGAGGTTGCCGGTCGCCTGCACGGTGTCGCCGGCCAGATTCAGGCCACGGTCGACGACGTCACCTCCGAGCTGCAGGCCGGCATCGACCACGTCGCCCGTGAGTCCGGTCACCGCCTCGATCGGGCGCCCGGCGAGCAGGTCGCGGCCGGCATCGCCGAGGTCGCCGACGAGGTCACGGCCGACGCCATAGGCGTCACTGACCAGCCCGCCACCCTCGCGGATGACATTGCCCGCGAGGTCCAGCGCAGCCTCACCCGGACGCGCCAGTGCGCTGTCCAGCGGCGAGACCTCGACCTCGACCGGGTTGCCGGCGGCGAGGCCACTCAGCACCGCGGGCATCAGGTGGGCGCGGATCGGATCCTTGATGAAGTTGGTGTTTTCGAGACGCAGCTCGTGCCCGATCGCATCCGGCAACGGCGAGAGGCCCTGCTGGGCGCCGGTCAGGATGTCGTTTTCGACGTTGTAGCGGCGCACCTGGCCGTCGGCTGCGACCTCGCGCGCGCCGTTCGGGGTGAAGCCGAGGCTGCGGATGGTCTCGTCGCTCAGCCCGGCGGCGTTGAAGGTCACCGCGGTGTTGCCGGTGGCAAGCGAAGCGGCGCTCGCCAGGCCGCCTCCGAGCGAGTGCCCGGTGATCACCAGGTTGTCGCCGAACGCGCCGGAATCGGCCGCGGACTGAGCCAGGGCCATGGCGTCGCGGTACTGGGCGGTCTCGAAGCCGAGACCCTGGCCGCCATTGGCCAGCCAGTCCGGCACGCTCGTGGGATCGGTGCCGGCGAAGGCCAGCACGTAGCGGCCGTTGCCATCGGAATAGATGGCCGCCTGGAACCCGGTGGATTCGTTCGAGAGGCTGGCCGGGTCGATGTCGACCGCCAGCAGTGCCTCGTCGCTGACCCGCGACCAGTTGCCGGCACCGATGCCGGTGGCGCCGTCGACGTTGTAGACGTCCTGCGACAGCAGGGCCAGGTCCATGTCGGTGCTCGACTGCGGCGCCTGCCCGAACACCTGCTCGGAGAAGGTCGGGTCCTGCGCCGGGACCGGCGAGCCGCCGGTGAACATCTGACCGAACTGCGGGTGGTACGCCGGCTCCGCGACATGCGGCGCCGCGCCCTGCATCCATTGCGCATAGCCCTGCGGATCGACCTGCGGGTCCGGCGGTGGCGGCAACTGGAGTGGCTGGGAGACGGGGCTGGCGCTGCTGAACTGCACGGACATGGCTGCTCTCCCGCCGGGCGTCGACGTTGCAGGCACGCTAGTGCAGTGGCGTGGGCATCGCCAGCTAGGGGCGACCCCATCCGGATCCGCTGCAGCTCACGAGCACCCGCTCGGCAGCCGCGCCCGGTCCGCATTCTCCGAATGCCTCGCCTTCGAACGTCCTCGAATGCGCCGGGTGCGTTGGGTGCGCCGGGTGCCTCGAATGCGTTGGGCGCGCGCCGTCGGCGCGTCCTCCGGCCCGGCTGCGACTACGGGGCGACAGCGGCCTCGAGCGAAACCCGATGCGCCTTCAGCCAGGCGATGACCGCTTCGCGCTGCTGGCGGGCAGCCGGGGTGAGCTTGTCGGCGGCCAGCTTGAAGTAGTACGGCTGGAACGTCGCGCCCTGGCTGTTGGTCGCGCCCGGCGCAGCACCGGCCTCCAGCAACGCCAGCACGTGCGCGCCGGCGTTGATCATTCCGGCCTTGTGCAGCGGCGTGTTGCCGGTGCGGTCGGCGGCGTCCGGCGTGGCCCCGGCCGCCAGCAGCATGCGGAACTGGGCATCGGTGCGCGGCCCGGTGGCGTCGGCGAGTGGCGTCGCACCGGTCTCACCGTGCCGTGCATCGGGATCCCCGCGATGCGCCAGCACGATCTCCAGGTAGTCGGGGTCGTCGGCGATCGCCGCGCTGTGCACGGCGGTGCTGCCACCGAGGCCCGGGCGGTTGGGATCGGCGCCGGCATCCAGCAGCGCCTCCAACGCGGGCTTGCTCTGCGCCAGCATCGCGTACTGCAGGAGGTTGATGCCGCGTTCGCCGCTGGCATCGAGATCGACCCCCGCTGCAGCCGCGCTGCGAACGGCCGCGGTATCGCCCTCGGCGACCGCCTGCGCGACCGGTGCCACGGCCGGATCGGGAAAAGCCTTGCGTGCGTCCATCGGATTCCCGCTGCAGGCGGCGCCCGAGAGCGCGAGCATCAGCAGCAATGCAGCGGTCAGCGGGTAGGCCATTGGGCGGATTGTGTCACGGCATCCGCGCGGCGATGCCCGCGGATGCCCGGTCAGTTCGCCCAGGGCTGCTGCTGCTCCAGCGCGTCCAGCACGCCCTGCTGGCCGTGCAGGTCACCGGTGCGCTCGACCTTGGCCTGCAGGTAGTCCGCCGTGCGCTTGGCCATCTCGACCGGGTTCCAGGTCCATTCCGGACCTTCGACCGCGGGGTACGGGTCGTCGAGGTTGATCTCGTGGCCGGGTGCGTCGGGCAGCGCGCGGTTGATGCCCGGCACGTCTTCCTGCGCGCCGGTCAGCGGGTCGCCGCTGATGTTGTAGCGACGGATCTGCCCGCCCTCCGCATCGGCGCGCGCGGTGGACGGATCCAGCCCCAGGCGTTCGATGGTCTTGTCGTTGACACCCGAGGCGTTGAAGGTCACCGCGGCATTGCCGGTGGCCAGAGATGCGGTGGCGGCAAGCCCGCCGCCCAGCGAATGCCCGGTGATCAC
>DATINB010000178.1:0-2541 GCA_035474775.1 Luteimonas sp. | reverse complement strand
GCCGACTTCGAACAGCGGCTGCTCGGCACGGACCCGGAAGCTGATCACGCTGAAACGGTCGTCGATCGAGTCGCGGGTGGCGGTGATGCGTGTCATGGGAGGCTCCTAGCGACGCTTGCGTGACGGGCTGGACGGCTGCCGGCCCGGGCCGTGGCGGGGCGCCATCGGGACCGGGATCGCGGCCGGGTGGATGTCGGGCGCCACGTCGTCCATGGCCGCCGAAATGCGCTCCCAGAAGCGCTGTCGTGCATCGATGCCGATGGTTTCGAGGTGCGGTTTCATGAAGTCGACGATGGCCTCGAGGTTGCGGAAGAACGCGCGGCTGCCGGACTGGACGTGTTCCACGGAGCCCCTCCATTCGGCGATGGCGCTGTCGCCGTCGCCGCGCTCGCACCAGACGCGGACGATGAAGGCGGCCGTTCGGTCTTCCAGGAGCGCCATCGCATCCGCCTTCGAGCGTGATGGCCGACTCTCACCGGCCCGGGTCACCGCCGGATCACGCGGGCATCACGCGCGAATCACCGGCAAGCCGGGCGCGTGATGCACCCCCCGCGAGGGCGTCATGACCGCCCGGCGGCCGCAGGCACGCGTGCCCGTCGGCGCCCGGCGGCGCGCGGTGCATGGAGGGGTGTCAAGCCTGGGGCAGCGCGGGTCGAGGGACCCGCGGCGGGGCCACCGGGCCCTGCGCTGCATGGGACCCCGGCTAGTGCAGGAGGTCGAGGCTCATCTGCAACTGCGAGTCCGCCGTCGCCAGGTGTCCGCGTGCGGCGCGGATCAGGGCCATGGGGTCACCCGCCGGCGAAGGGTCCGCCGCTGCCGCCGTCGGCAACGCCAGCGCGGCCGGCGCGGCCTCCGCGCGCCCCACCGCTCCCTCGGCGATCTCCCGATACAGCGCCAGCGTCTCGCGCATGGGCTGGATCGCCAGCTCGCGGCGCAGCAGTCCACGGCAGTGCTCGAACTGGCGCAACGCCAGCGCACGCTGTCCGCTGAGCACATAGAGCTCCATCAACCCGCGGTGCACGTCCTCGCGCAGCGCGTCCTGGTCGAGGATCGCCTGGGCGTGCGCGATGGCGGCGGGGTAATCGCGGCGGATGGTGTCGATCTGCACCAGGCGGCCCAGTGCATTGAGGTGGTTGCGCCGGTACTTCTCGCGTTCGCGCAGGGCCCAGTCGTCGGTGACGTCGAGCAGGATGTCGGACGTGTAGAGCTGGACGCCACGCCGCAAGGCGTCGATTTCGGCGTCGCTCAGGCGTTCGCAGGGCTTGTCCAGGCCCGGGGCGACGCAGCGCTCGAACTCTTCGACGTCGAGCCAGAGCCCCGGCTGTGCGCGCAGGCCGATGGCCCCGCACCGGTCGCTGACGATGAGTTCGCCATGCTGGTATGGCGGGATCTCGACCAGCCGGCGGAGGCGCCACAACGCGGTGTTGAGGGACCCCGACGAGGCCGACGAGCGGCCGCCGTCCGGCCACAGGTTGCCGAGCAGCTCCGAGCGGCTGAAGCTGCGGCCGTGCCCGAGCGCGAGATAGGCGAGCAGGTTCGCGCTGCGGCCGGCGATGGCGGTGGCGCTGGCGGAACCGGCCTCGATGGAGAGCGATCCGAACAGGCAGATCTTCAACATGCGCACTCCTTGCGCCGGGATGCGGCGCGCGCGTTCCTGCGGCTGCCCCGTTCCCCCCGCCCCCCCGGGCCATGGAACCTGTCGCCACCCGCCCGCGTCACGGGCTGTCCCCAACACTACGCGCTTCCGCGGCATGAGCGGACCGCGGGACGCGCGACCGGACGGCGTATTGCCCTTGGCCGACCCGCCGCGGTCGGTCGATCCGTACCAGGATCAGCGCGCGAACAGGCCGTGCCAGCCCGCCATGCCCAGCGCACGCAATGTCGCCACGTTGCGCTCGATGATCACGCCCGGATCGGGGTATGCGGCCACGGCCCGGGCCACGCTGTCCTCGCGCAGGAGGTGCAGGGTCGGGTACGGCGCGCGGTTGGTGAAGTTCTCGATGTCGTCGGGCGCGCTGCCGGCGAACTGGTACCGCGGATGGAAGCTCGCCACCTGCAGCACGCCGTCGAGGTCGAGCTCCTCGACCAGCGCGTCGGCGCTGTCCAGGAAGTCGTTGTAGTCGAGGAAATCAGCCAGCACGCCGGGGTGCACGATGAGCGTCGTGTCCAGCGCGGCTACGGGCGTATCGCGCAGGTGGACCAGTTCGTCGCCCAGGTCGGCCAGCAGGGCATCGGCCGTCGTGGCCTCGCTCAGTACGAAGCGTACCTGGCCCCTCACGACCACCGCCTTGGCGAACGGGCACAGGTTGAGGCCGATCACCGCGCGATCCAGCCAGCGCTGCATGTCGCCGATGGGGTCCTGCGTGGAGCCCATCCCCGGGCCGGACCCCTGGCTCATGGCGTGGAACGCGCGGGGGGGCGCGCCATCAGTCGCGGAAGTTCTCGAACTGCAGCGGGACCTCGAACGTCTGCGCGCGCAGCAAGGCCATCGCCGCCTGCAGGTCGTCGCGCTTCTTGCCGTTCACGCGCAGCTTGTCGCCG
>DATINB010000177.1:0-1671 GCA_035474775.1 Luteimonas sp. | reverse complement strand
GGCCTGGTGTATCGCGATCGCGTGGGCGGCGATGCGCATCGCGTGGAGCTGGAAGGCATCTTCGTGCAGATCGGCCTGCTGCCCAACACGGAATGGCTGAAAGGCACGCTGGAGCTCACCGCGCGCGGCGAGATCGAGATCGACGATCGTGGGCAGACCTCGCTGCCGGGCGTGCTTGCGGCGGGCGATGCCACCACCGAGCCCTACAAGCAGATCGTGGTGGCGATGGGCGCGGGCTCCACCGCGGCACTCAGCGCGTTCGATCACCTGATCCGCAGCAGCGCGCCGGTCAGCGAGCCGATCGCGGCGTGATCCGCGCCGTGATCGCGCCCCGGGACGTCGCCGGGGTGGACAGCCGGTCCGGTCTCCCGGCCCTGACCGCCCTGCGGGCACGGGGCGGTGCCTGCGGCGCGGCGGAGTCGTCATGAACCTGCGCGACCTCAGGTACTTCGTGGCGCTGGCCGAGCACCGGCATTTCGGCAATGCCGCCGCTGCGTGCTTCGTCAGCCAGCCCACGCTGTCCACCCAGGTGCGCAAGCTGGAGGAAGAGCTGGGCGTTGCGCTGGTGGAGCGCGCGCCACGCAACGTCATGCTCACGCCCGCCGGGCTCGACGTCGCCGCGCGCGCACGGCGCATCGTCGCCGACGTCGAGCAGATGCGCGAGGTGGCGCGTCGCAGCCGCGACCCGGAAGCCGGCGTGGTCACGCTGGGCATCTTCCCCACGCTGGCGCCGTACCTGCTGCCGCACGTGGTGCCGACGCTGCATGCCCGCTTCCCGCAGCTGGAGTTGCGGCTGGTGGAGGAGAAAAGCGACGAGCTGCTTGCACGGATGCGCGACGGCAAGCTGGACGCCGCGATCCTGGCGCTGCCGCTGCACGACGACCAGTTGCACGTGGAACCGCTGTTCGAGGAACCGTTCGTGCTCGCCGTGCCCGCGGGCCATGCGCTTGCCGCGCGCGTGTCGCTGGCATTGGCCGACCTGGCCGACCAGCGCCTGCTGCTGCTGGAAGACGGCCACTGCCTGCGCGACCAGGCGCTGGATGTCTGCCAGCTGGCCGGCACCGGCGAAACCAGCGGCTTCCAGGCCACCAGCCTGGAGACGTTGCGGCAGATGGTCGCGGCCGGTGTCGGCATCACGCTGTTGCCGATGCTGGCGGTGAAGCCGCCGGTGGCGCAGCCGGACAGCATCCGGTTGCTGGCGTTCGAGGGTGCGGCGCCCAGCCGGCGCATCGCCATGGCGTGGCGGAAGACATCGGCGTTGGACGGCTTCCTGCACAAGCTGGCGGAGGTCATGCGGGATCTACCCCAGGGGCTGCTGGCGGGTTGATTTGCCCAGCGGACGGTGTGTGTGCAGCCTCCGCCGGGGCCGCGATCCGTGGACCCGGGATCCTGTGCCCGGGATGCCCACCGGACCAGCCGGCAGTTGAGGGCCGGCCGGGCGCTTGACCCCAGGACCAGACCGTCAAGAATGGCCCAGAGGTCAATCCATCGAGGAATCCGCAATGGCCGAGGTCCTGATCGTCGGCGCCGGGCCCACCGGCCTGGCGCTGGCGCTATGGCTGACCCTTCAGGGCGTCGGTGTGCGCATCATCGATCGCAGCAACGGACCTGGTGCGACCTCGCGCGCGATGGCGGTGCAGGCGCGCACCCTCGAGCTGTACCGCCCGCTCG
>DATINB010000176.1:0-7353 GCA_035474775.1 Luteimonas sp. | reverse complement strand
GGGCGCCTACGAGTCCGAATCCGAACGGATCCCCGGCGTCGTCGGGGTGCCCAGGCGGGTCGCACCCCGATCGCGCTGCGCGGGCCGGTAGGGCCGATCCCGGTGGGCGGTGGGTGGCTCCATCATCCGGACCGCATGACGAATCCAGGCGTCATCCCGCCGGGAACCGCTCCACGCCGGGCACCTCGTGCAGTGTCCCCATCCAGCCCAGCCGCTCCGCACACTGGATCTGCAGTGCCGGCGCATGCGCCTCCGCATCGTCCAGGGTGGACGACTGGATGTCGCAGATCCCCGGCAGCACGTCATCGTTGAAGTAGTACAGCCCGGTCCCGCACTGGCCGCAGAAGTAGCGCTCGGCGCCACCGGTACCGTCCCAGCGCGTGGCGGTGCCCTGGGTCACGGTGAAGCGGTCCTTCGGCACGGCCAGCCACGCCATCGCCGGTGCGCCGGACGAGCGGCGGCAGTCGCGGCAGTGGCACACGGCGTGGCGCGTGACGTCGGTCACGTCGGCCTGGTAGCGCACGGCACCGCATCGGCATCCGCCTGTCAGCATGGCGCGTCCTCCTGTGTTGAATGTGGCGCGTACGCTAGCCGGTACCGGCCCGGCGACCCGCGCCAGCACGATGCGCCAGGGCCAATCCTTGCCCTGGAACGCATGGTCCCAGTCCACCACCAGGCCCGCCTGCCGCAGCCGCGCGTCGAAGTCCGCGCGCGTCCAGTGCACCACGCGGTATTCGCCCGCCACCGTGCGCTCCAGGTGGTCTTCGTCGCCTTCGACATACGACAGCAGCAGCGCGCCGCCTTCGCGCAGTGCCCGCGCCAGCTTGTGCAGCACCGCGGACAGTTCGTCGCGCGCGAAATGCTGCAACACGTACAGCATGGCGATGCCGTCCCAGGTGCCGGGGATGGCATCGGACAACACGTCCAGGGGGTCGCAGTGCTTGCCGCGCTCGGCCTGGATCTCGCGGAACGCCGCGGTGGCGTCGGTGCGGTGCACGGCGATGCCGAGCGTTTCCAGGTAGTCCGCATCCCAGCCCGGTCCGGAACCGATCTCGATCACGCGCTTGCCGGGCGCCGCCGCTGCAGCCAGGCGACGGAGGGCCTCGGCACCGAGCGGCGAGGGCGTGCTGTCGACCTGATCGAGGTAGTCGCGCGCGCTGCGTTCGTAGTCGTCGAGGGTGCGGCGATTGTTGGCGGGGTCGGGCACCGGGCGACTTTACGGCAACTACGCCATTACCTTGATCTCGAACCGGAACCCCGACAGCCAGGTCACCCCCACCACCGTCGCCGTGGGATACGGGGCCGCGGTCGCGTCATCGCGTTGCGCGACGAGGGTCGAGGCGCCGGTAGACTCGCCGCACGCAGCCGGGGACGCGGGACGCATGCACAAGCGGTTGCGGGTGGCGGTGGTCGGGTATGGCACGGCAGGCCAGGCCACGGCCGTGTTGCTGTCCCGCGATGGCCACGAGGTCGAGGTCTTCGAACGGACGCAGACGCTCGGCCCGGTGGGAGCCGGGTTCCTGCTCCAGCCGGTCGGCCAGCGCGTGCTGTGGGAGCTCGGCTTGCTCGGCCCGGCCCTGCAGCACGGTGCGGTCATCTCCAGTCTGTACGGCGAAACCGCGTCGGGCCGCCCGGTGATGGACATGCGCTATGCCGAATTGGACCGCCGCCTGTTCGGACTGGGCCTGCAGCGTGGTGCGTTGTTCTCGATCCTCGATACGGCCTGGACCGACGGCCGCACCCTGCACTGCGGCCGCCGGATCGTCGAGGTGGATGCGGTGCGCGGTGCGCTGGTGGACGACGCCGGCCGGCGACACGCAGGCTTCGACCTGATGGTGCTGGCGGACGGGGCAGCCTCCGCGCTGCGAACGCAGGTGGCCGAGGCCAAACTCGATCGAAGCTATCCCTGGGGTGCGCAGTGGTGCCTGGTGCCGGCCGCCGACTGGCCAGGGCAGGACGTGCTGCAGCAGCGGTATGTCGGCGCGCGACGCATGGTGGGCATGCTGCCGGTGGGCAGCCGCCCGGGTGACGCCACGCCGCGGCTGAGCTTCTTCTGGAGCCAGCCGGTATCCGTGCTGCAGCGTGCGGACGGCGATGCCGACGCGTGGCGCGCGGAGGTGGCCGGTGTATGGCCGGCGGCGCTGGCGCGTCTCGCCGACACCGTCGTTCCGCAGGGTCTGGCCACCGCGTGTTACCGCGACACCGTGCACGCGTGCTGGCACCGCGGCCGCGCGGTGCTGATCGGCGATGCGGCGCACGCCATGAGCCCGCAGTTGGGGCAGGGCGTCAACATGGCGCTGCTGGATGCGCTGGCGTTGCGCGATGCGCTGCGTACGCACCCGTCGATCGACGCGGCACTCGCGCGCTTCACCGCCGAACGCCGCCGCCACGTCGGCATCTACCACCTGTGGAGCCGCTGGCTCACGCCCCTGTTCCAGTCCGAGCGCGATGGCTGGGCGCGGGTGCGCGACCTCACCTTCCATCCCCTGTCGCGCATGCCGGGGGGGCGTGCGCAGATGCTGCGCGTGCTGTCCGGAACGCGGCGGGGATGGTTGGGGACAGTGGCGCTGCCGCAGGCGTTCCTGCGCGCGCTGGGCGACATCCCCACGGCACATGGCCTGCCGGTCGGCAGCTAGCCGCGGGTGGCCCGGTTTCCGCCGCGCCACGCGCCACGTCGCGCATGCGGTCGCCGGGCTCGCGGTGGGCCTTCTGGTCGGCATGCGCCTTCGCGAATGCCGGGCGCCCGGTGGCACGCGTGAGGTAGGCCCGACAGCCTGGATACGCCGCCAGCCCGTCGAAGCGGTGGACGCGTCGCAACCAGGCGCGCAGGCGCCCGGACCCCGCAAAGCCCATACTGTGCCGTAGTGCCGACGCCGGGCCTGGCGTGGTCTCCCCTGGCGGGACAGATGACGCGGGATCCGACCGACAACGCACCGCTCGTGGCTATCACGGCGCAGCGCGACCGCTTGCTGGAGATCATCACGTCGCTGGGCGCCGTGAGTTCCTCACCGGCGACCACGCCGGAGCTCATGCGCGAAACGGTGCGGCAGGTGATGGACCTGACCCGGTCCCAGGGTTCGGTGCTGGAGTTCGTCGACGGTGCGCAGCTGGAATACCGCGCCGTGGCCGGTTCGGTCTCCGCCTACCTGGGCTTGCGCCTCGACGCCGCCACCAGCCTGTCGGGCCGCTGCGTGGCGGAGAAGCGGATCATGTATTCGCGCGATACCGACATCGACCCGCGGGTGGATTCGGCCGCGTGCCGGCGCATCGGGGTGCGCTCCATGCTGGTGGTGCCGCTGTTCCGTGGCGCCGATGCCATCGGCGTGCTGAAGGCGGTCTCGGCCAGCCCGGACGCGTTCGACAGCATCGACGAATACGCGCTGTCGCTGTTCTCGCACTTCATCGGCGGGGTCATCGCACGCCAGTCGGAAGCCGACCGCAGCGCGGTGCTCGCGGCGCAGATGGAGATGCGCGCCCTGCGCGACGACCTGACCGGCTTGCCCAATCGTGCGGCATGGCTGGACGCGCTGCACCGTGGCATCGGGCGCGCGCGCCGGTCGCGGGCGCCGCTGGCGGTGATGTACCTGGACCTCGATGGCTTCAAGGCGATCAACGACACCCACGGCCACGCCGCCGGCGATCGCGTGCTGCAGGGGTTCGCCATCCAGCTCCGTGGGTGCGTGCGCGAGGTCGACCTGGTGGCGCGACTGTCCGGCGACGAGTTCGCGGTGATGCTGGAAGGCTTCCACGAGGTGGAGCGCGACGTGGTGCGGGTGATGGACTCGATCGCCGCGGCGGCCCGTGCCGGGACGACCTGGGGCGACACCGTGCTGCGCTGCATGCCCAGCATCGGGGTCGCCTTCCAGTCCGGGCCGGAGTTCTCCGCCGACACGCTGATGCGCGCCGCGGACGAGGCGATGTATCGCGCCAAGAAGACCGGCACCCGGTGTGCGGTCACCGATTGCAGCGGCGCCGTCCCGCACCCGTCCTGAGGCGGGCGGCTGCGCAGGCGCAGCGGACGCCGTGGTGCGCGTTACCCGTAACGGGCCAGGAACATGTCCACCGCCGCGTCCGCGACCTGCGCCTGCCGGTCCACGGCCAACGGGGGCTGGCCCATGGTGACCTGCGGCCAGAACGCGAATCCTTTCACCAGGCCTTCCAGCTGCATCGAGGCGAAGACCGGGTCATGGGTCTTCAAGCGGCCGTCGTCGACGGCTGCGCGGATCCAGGTGGTGAGGCCCTCCTCGCGATCGCCCATGCGCGCCACCATGTCGCGGGCGCGCTCCGGCGAGTGGATGGCGGCGGCAATGGCCACGCGGGCCAGATCGACGAAGTTCCGGTCGTGCAGCAGGGCCAGCTTCTGCAGGACCAGTTCCAGCAGCTGCGCACGCAGCGGCCGGTCCGGGCGGTAGGCCAGGTCGAGGCCCTCCATGCTGCGCGCCAGCAACTGCTGCAGGATCTCCGCGAACAGCACATCCTTGCTGGGGAAGTGGTTGTACACGGTGCGCTTGGAGACGCCGGCGCTGGCGGCGATGCGGTCCATGCTGGTGGCCTCGAAGCCGCATTGGCGGAACTCGTCGACCGCCGCCTCGAGGATGGCGGCGCGCTTGCGGTCGGTGAGGCGGGCAGGGGCGGGCTGGCTGCGCATCGCCTCAGTTTACACCGTGCGGTTTACTTTCCAGCAGAAAGGAAACTACACTGTGTCGTGTACATCGCACCGACCAACCCCATGCCACCACGCCGCCTTCGCCCAAGCCTCAGGCGTCGCCTCGCCCTGCTGACAGGACTCCTCCTCGTGACCGCATGCTCGCTGACTGCCGTGTTTTCCCGCACTCCACGGGCCACGTACGCCGACTCGCCGCAATTCGCGGATGGCGTGTTCCGGAACCCGGTCCCGGCACCGCCGGAAGGCGCCGCCAAGATGCTCGGCATCGCCTGGGACATGCTGCTGCACAAACCCGCCGACACCGTGCCAGGGTCGCCGGTCCCGGTGTTGCCGGTCACGCGCGCGCAACTGGACGCGGCGCCCGACCGCAGCCTGTTCCGCCTCGGCCATTCCACGGTCCTGCTGAAGCTGCGCGGCGGATTCTGGATCACCGATCCGATGTTCGCCGAGCGTGCCTCGCCGGTGCAGTGGGCGGGCCCGAAGCGCTTCCATGCCCCACCGATCGCGCTCGCCGACCTGCCGCCACTGCGCGGCGTGATCTTCTCGCATGACCACTACGACCATCTCGATCCGGTCAGCGTGCGCGCGCTTGCAGCGAAGACCGGGGTGTTCCTGACACCGCTCGGCGTCGGCGACCGGCTCGTCGCCTGGGGCGTGGACCCCGCGAAGGTGCAGCAGTTCGACTGGTGGCAGGGCACGCGGATCGACGGCCTGCAGTTCACCGCGACGCCGGCGCAGCATTTCTCCGGGCGGAGCCCCCGCGATCGCGACAGCACGCTGTGGGCATCCTGGGTGATCGTCGACGAGGCGCCAGCCGGACCCGATGGGCGCGAACTGCGCCTGTTCTTCAGCGGCGATGGCGGCTACTCGGCGGGCTTCGCGGAGATCGGTCGCCGTTTCGGCCCATTCGACCTGGCGCTGATCGAGAACGGTGCCTACAGCGTGCAATGGCCCTACGTGCACATGCAGCCCGAGGAAACCCTGCAGGCATTCCACGACCTCGGCGCGCGCTGGCTGCTGCCGATCCACAACGGCACCTTCGACCTGGCCATGCATCCGTGGACCGAGCCGATGGAGCGGTTGACCGCGCTGAGCGAGGCGCAGCGCGTGTCGCTGGCGACGCCGCGGATGGGCGAGCGCGTGGACATCATGGCGCCGCTGGAAGGCGAGCGCTGGTGGCGCGGGGTGGATCCGGTCCGGTGACGCAGCCGCCGGCTGGCGCGCCCCGACGCATGCATGCATGCTCCGCGCGTGCGCCGCCGCGTGTGGATTGCGGCGCCATCTGACCAAGGGATGTCGGTGAAGAACGCAATCGCATGGATGCTGCTGGCACTCGCCTCGGCAGGACCGGCAGCCGCCGGGACGCGTGCGTCCATGCGCGAGGACTCGGTCTTCATCGGCTTCGACGACGCCATGCAGACCTGGAGCCCGCCCACCGTGGAGGTCGGGATCGAGCCGGCGCTGCCACTGGCCTGTCGCTGGGACAGCGACACCGCGCTGGTCTGTGACATCCCGAAACCTGCGCGGGCTCCCAGTGCCACGCGGTTCCGCGTGGCGGTTCCGGCCCTGGTCACCCAGCAGGGCAGTCAGCTGCCTGCCCAACGACTTGTCGTGGAAACGCCACGGCCGGCGATCAGCCTCGAACGGTACGGGCTGACGTGGCGCGACGGGGTCCCGAGTCTGTTCCTGACCGCGAACCAGCCGATGGACCTCGCGGCGGCCGAAGCCGCGCTGCGGCTGGCGGTCGATGGACGCCCGGTACCGGTGAAGCTGGCCATGTCGAACGGGCGCAGGACGTCCCAACCCATGTTCGAGCTGGTGCTGCCGGCCCTGGACCCGGAGGCGTCGCTGCTCGAGTTGTCGATCGTTCCCGGCCTTTCCGGCCTGGAAGGGCCTTTGCGCGGCACGCAGCAGGCCGTGCTGGCCAGGGTGCGGACGGGAGAACCCGCCCGCCTGGCTGCGGTCCAGTGCGGCCGCCGGCGCCAGCCGCGAGCCGAGGCCCAGGCAGTCGATGTCGTCGACTGCGAACCGGGCCTCGTGACGCTGACCTTCAGTCGCGAGCTCGACGACGATTCGCGCAGGCGCTTCGCGGATGCACTGCCGCGTGGCGTCGAGCTGGCTGGCTGGTCGACGACCCGACGGACCGATCCCTCAATGGCCGACGCGGTGCTGGTGCCGCCGGGGGACGACGTGTTCCTGCGCGTGACCGCGCCGCGCAGCGCAGTGCGCGTGGTGGTGGCCGGCTTGCGCGCGCGCGGCGGGCGGGCTGTGCAACCCGGGTCACTGTTGATCCGGACGGGGGACACACGGCCCGCGCTGCACGCGGCACACGCAAGCTTGCTGCTTGCCTCGGCCACGGGCGGGCTGGGGATCACCGCAGTCAACGCGCCCGGCGGCCTGGGCGTCGAGGCGGTGTCGCTTGCGCGCGACGCGGCGACGTCGCGGGTGCCGGTGCCCACGGGCCCACCGAACGTGCCGGTCGCGATGGACGATGGCGCGACCCGCCGCGTGCTGGCGCAGGGCGGCTGGGCGCGCTGGCGTGTGGAGGGCGACCGGTCCTACGGGTTCGGGGTGGGCCCCGAGATGGCGGCCCCCGCGTTCGACGTGGCCACCGTGGTCACCGCCGACGACGTGCTGGTGTGGCTCAACGACTGGAAGACGGGGCGCGGCGTCGCCGGCGCGCGCGT
>DATINB010000175.1:0-2035 GCA_035474775.1 Luteimonas sp. | reverse complement strand
GCGCCTTCGCACGCGCGTTCGTCCATGCCGGTCTCGGCGTCACCAGCGGCATGGCCGCCGGCATCGACACCGCCGCGCATCTGGGCGCGCTGGAGGCCGGCGGCCCCACGGTCGCGGTGCTGGGGACCGGCATCGACGTGCCCTACCCGCGCGCCAACACCGCGCTGCATGCCCGCATCGCCGACGAAGGCGTGGTGGTCAGCGAGCACCCGCCCGGCACGGGCGTGCGTCGCGAGCAGTTCCCGAGCCGCAACCGCATCCTCGCCGGCCTCGCGCTGGGGACGGTGGTGGTGGAAGCAGCGGAACGCTCGGGCGCGTTGATCACCGCGCGGCTGGCGGCCGATGCCGGCCGCGACGTGTTCGCCGTCCCCGGCTCGATCCACAACCCGATGGCGCGCGGCTGCCACCGCCTGCTGCGCGATGGCGCAGCCCTGGCCACCGGCGCCGCCGACGTGGTGGCGGCCCTGGCCCCGATCGCCGCGCGGCTGGGTCGCGCCTTGCGGGAGCGCCTGGACGCCCCCATTGCTGAGCGCGGAACGCCCTTGCCGCCAGCCGGCTGCGAGGGCATCGCCGGCAGCGTCGCCTACAACAGGTTGTGGCAGGCGCTGGACCATGACCCAACCGGTATGGACCAGCTCGCCGAGCGCAGCGGATTGACGGTCGCCGAGTTGTCTTCCATGCTGCTGGTCATGGAGCTGGAAGGTCGTGTCGCGGTTGCACACGGCCGGTATTCCCGACAGTCCTGTCATCACGCGCCCACGGGCGCAGGCCGGGGGAAATGAAAGAAAGCATCCTGGATGTCCTGCTGTACCTGTTCGAGCATTACTTCACCCAAGATGCGGACATCGTCCGCGATCGTGACTCGCTCCAGCACGGCCTGCTTGAGGCCGGCTTCAGCCCCGCCGAGATCAGCAAGGCCTTCGACTGGCTCGACGCGCTGGCCGACCAGCGCCCGGTCGCCGCGCATCCGCGCGTCGATGGGCCGACCCGCGTCTACTTCGGCCCCGAACTCGACAAGCTCGACGTCGAATGCCGTGGCTTCCTGCTGTTCCTCGAGCAGCATGGCGTGCTGGATGCCGGCCAGCGCGAACTGGTCCTCGATCGCGCCATGGCGCTCGACCAGGACGAGCTCGACCTGGACGACCTGAAGTGGGTGGTGCTGATGGTGTTGTTCAACCAGCCCGGCGCGGAAGCGGCCTACGCCTGGATGGAGACCCAGATGTTCATCGACGAGCCCGAACCGGTGCACTGATCCCGGTCGCCACCCCGTGCCCGGCGCCGGCCTGGCCTTGACAGCACGTGCCACGGCGTGATTCCACTATAAAGAGAGTTCGAACCTGAACGCCCGTGGCCCCCAGCCACGGGCGTCGTGTTTGCCGCCCCGGTACCTGCAGCTTCCCTTTCGGCCCGGCACGCTGCCCGGCCAGGACCCCCATTCCCCATGGCCAAGAACCTCCTCATCGTCGAGTCGCCTGCCAAGGCGAAGACGATCAACAAGTATCTCGGCAAGGACTTCCACGTCCTGGCGTCCTACGGCCATGTGCGCGACCTGATCCCCAAGGAAGGCGCGGTCGACCCGGCGAACGGGTTCGCGATGCGTTACGACCTGATCGAGAAGAACCAGAAGCACGTCGACGCCATCGTCAAGGCCGCCAAGGCCGCCGAGGGCATCTTCCTGGCGACCGACCCGGACCGCGAGGGCGAGGCCATCAGCTGGCACATCGCGGAGATCCTCAAGGAACGTGGCCTGCTCAAGGACCGCACCCTGCAGCGCGTGGTGTTCACCGAGATCACCCCGCGCGCCATCAAGGAGGCGATGACCAGGCCACGGCAGATCGCCGGCGACCTGGTCGACGCCCAGCAGGCGCGCCGCGCGCTCGACTACCTGGTCGGGTTCAACCTGTCGCCGGTGCTGTGGCGCAAGGTGCAGCGCGGCCTGTCGGCCGGACGCGTGCAGTCGCCGGCGCTGCGCATGATCGTGGAGCGCGAGGAGGAGATCGAGGCGTTCATCGCGCGCGAATACTGGTCGGTCGAG
>DATINB010000174.1:0-1620 GCA_035474775.1 Luteimonas sp. | reverse complement strand
GGAGGGGGTGCGGCTCGCGGACCTGCCCGATGCCGAGGTGCGCCTGCAGACCACGCTGGTGATCCCGCCGGCCATGCCGATGCAACGCGACGACGCAATGGTGGCCCGCCTGGACACGTCGGGTTCAACGGACGCCCTCCTTCATCCGCAGCGATAGGGGACCAACATGTCAGATGCACTCCGGTTTCTGGAACACCTCGGCCGCAACCCGGCCTCGGCGCAGCCGTGGGGCCCTGAGCTGCGCGCGGCAGTCGCGGCGATCGACGCCAGCGAGGACCAGCGTGCGGCGATCAGCGCCGGCGACGCCGAGGCGCTGGCGTCGAGCTTCGGATCCTCGCGCACGCTGTTCGGCATGTTGACCACGCCCGAGCAGGAATCACCGGTCCGCAGCCCCGATGACGCCCCGCAGGGCGATGAGCCGGACCGTGATCCGGACCGTGACGTCCGCGACGCCGAGCGCGGCGGCCACTAGGCGTCCCAGTGGGTCGGTTCGCCGGCTGGTTGCTCGTCGCTTGCCTGGGGCTGGCGATGCCGGCCCATGCCGTGGGCAGTGGCGCACTGGACGCGAAACTGCGCGAAGCCGATCAGGTCCGCACCTCCAACCCGAAACAGTTCGCGGCGCTGCTGGAGGAGATCGAGGCGGCGGGGCCCAGGTCCCGGCCGCAACGGGAACGACTGGCCTTCCTCCGCGGTTACCAGCTGGCGCGAACGGGTGAACTGCAGGCGGCCATCGCCGCCTTCGAGGCACTGCGAACCAGCACCGCCGATCCGGATCTCGGGTTTCGCGCGGGCGCCATGCTCGTCAACGCCTATGCGATCACGCGCGACTTCCGTCATGGCCTGATGGTCGCGCAGGACATGGTCCTGGATGCCGAGGGCGTGAAGGACCGCGAGAGTCGCCACCACGGGCTGCTCGCGATCGGGGTGCTGTACAACCAGGTCGGCGAACACCAGCTCGGTGCCACGTTCGCCGAACGCGTGCTCGGTGACAGCCCCACGGTCCGCAACGCGTGCATCGGCGAGAATCTGCGGGTCGAATCGCTGCTGCTCGGTCGCGCCGAGGTGGGTGACGCCGCGGCCCAGGGCGCACTGCGCGGTTGCGAGGCCATCGGCGATGCCACGCTGGCCGGTTTCTCACGCATCTACCTCGCACGCAAGTGGCATGCCGAGGGCCGTACCCGCGACGCCGTCCGCCTCGTCGAGGCGCGCCTGGGCGAAGTCGAGGCGACCGGCTACAAGCGGCTGATCGGCGAGGTGCATTCGCTGCTCGCCGAGCTGCGCCTGGCGCTGGGCGACGTGGGGCCCGCCGAGCGTCATGCGCAGGCCGCCATCGCCTATAACGTGGCACTGGTCGATTCGCTGCCACTGGTCGTGGCGTACCGGACGCTGGCCGACATCGCCGAACGACGCGGCGACGTGTCAGCCGCGCTGGATCTGGCGAAGCGCTTCGCCAGTGCCGAACGGGGCCATCGCGACGACGTCGCCTCGCGCGAGATGGCCTACCAGATCGTGCGTCACCAGTCGCTGCAGCAGGCGCAGCAGATCGAGTTGCTCAACCGCCAGAACGAGGTGCTGCAGTTGCAGCAGACCGTACAGCAGCAGTCGGCGCAGAACTCGCGG
>DATINB010000173.1:0-4387 GCA_035474775.1 Luteimonas sp. | reverse complement strand
CGGTAACCATCGCGGTCCAGTGCATCCAGCGTGAGCAGGCCGTCCAGGTCGCCGGACACCCCGCCTGCGACGACCCGTGCACCGCGCAGGCCATGGCTGCCGGCATCGAGCGCCAGCTTCGGCCCGCCGCCGCTGCGCGCGGTGGGCGACAGGAAATCGATGGCCCCACCCAGGTTGCTGGCGCCGTAGGTCAACGCGTTGGCACCACGGGCCACGATGGCCTGGCGCACCGCCGCCGGATCGAGGAAACGGTTGTGGTTGTTGCCATCCGCGGTGGTCACCGGCAGCCCGTCCTGGAACAACTTGATGCCATTGCCGTCGTACTGGGTGGCATCCAGGTTGGAGCCGCGGCTGGAGAGGACGATGGCATCGCCGCCGGTGCTGCTCTCCGTCCACAAACCGGGTACATAGCGCAGGGCCTCTGCGAGGTTGGTGACGTTGCGGGTCTCGAGCGACGCGCCGTCGACGACGGTGACGGCGCCGGGCGTCAGTGCCCTCTCGCGCGCAACCGGATCCCGTGAGGCGCGTACTTCGATGGCGTCGAGCGTGGTGGCATCGGTGTCGGCGCCGGTGGCCGCCGGTCTGTCCGGCCGTCCGTCGGCCGCGGGGTTGCTCGCGACAAGACGGCTGGAAGGGCCAGCGCCCGCAGAAACGAAGGGGGGAAACAGCGCGGCCACGACGGCCACGCACAGGCACGACGCACGCAGCGGCGCGCGGAAGAGGATCGACATGTTGGCTCCAGAGCACACGGGCGCGACGCGACGGTCGCGCGGGACGGATTGGCGTGTGGTTCAGAGCGCGACGGGTGGACCCTGCGAGCCCAGCCCGCGCAGGTTGCGCCAGCCTTGCGGCGACGGGAGGGAGCGCCGTGCCGCGGGCGAACGTGGCGGATACCGCAGCAGCACCAGCAGCACGGCCAGCACCGCGAGCAGCGGCGTGGCCAGCACGCAATAGGCGCAGTCCGGGTCCATCGCCGAAGCGCCGCCCGCGGGCGGCGCCGGATCACCCACGAACGCCGACACGTCGACGAGCTGGATGCCCGCGTGCGTGCACAACTCCATGAGGATCGGCCGCGCACCGGCGTCCGCCGCGGCCAGCACCCGTCCCACGGTGGGCATGGCCGCCATCAGCAGCGCCGCCGCCAGGGCGAGCCAGGCCATGTGCCTGAAGCGGGGCGAGGTGCGGGTCACGCGTAGATTCTAGGTCTTCCGGACGCGCGCTCACACACCCGGCTGCCAGACTGCTGTCTCCGCATGAAGCGCCGTCAGCGCGGTGCGACGACCTCCAGCCGGCTTCCCGCGGTGCGTGCACGGCTGGCTTGCCCGTACATCAGTTCGACGCTGGCGGGTGCGGCCAGGAAGTCCCCCTGGTTGCCGGCGCGAGCGAAGTAGTGCACCTCGTGCCGGCCGGGCGGCAACCACTGCGCGTAGAACCGCGGCCGCCGCGGATCCAGGCGCCGCGTGGCGAAGGCGCTACTGCCGGTGTCCGACAATGCGACCAGATCCAGGCCACCGACACCGCGCAGGCGCAGGTCGGTGGGTTGCAGGCCACCCGGAACCTCGTCGACCAGCGCCACGAAGTGCCGGGGTGCAGAGGTGGACACCACCAGGGTGACGCGGACCCAGTCCGCCGCCGCCACGGCCGTGTCGGCCAGCGGACGCCAGGCGCCATCGCGCAGCACCGCGTAGTGACGTTCGACGGACATGCCGACGGCGGATGCCTGCGCACGCCGCGCATCCTCCTGGTAGCTCAGCTGCGCCACATAGCTCGATGCCGGCTGGCCCGCCGTGGCAGGCGCGATCGCCAGCCCCTGCACGCCGGTGGCCGGTCCGTCCCACTGGGCGGCTGCGTTCCCGGACGCGATGCGCAGTGCCGCGTCCATGCCCTGGACGCGCAGTCGGGCGTCGATGGGCCGATCGCGGTCGGCCGCCTCCCCGCGCAACGCCAGCAGGCAGAAGGCAGCGCTTTGCGTATCCGTGCGCTCGATGCCGCCGGCGTACAAGTCGGTGAGGCCCGCCAGCAGCTGCCGGCGTTCCTGCCGCAGGGCGGGCTCGTGCTGCAGCAGGCGGATCAGCTGGCATTGCTCGCGCAGGGCCGAGCCCATCCACACGCTCCAGTCGCCCGCGGCGGTGACCGTGCGTTGTTCGCCGCGGCGTGGTGCCCGGGCCAGCAGGCGCGGACGGGTCTCGGCCGCGCGCGCATCGTGCGTGCGGTCGAGACCCTGCGCGACGGCCAACTGCACCGGCAGCGCCAGGCCATCCCACTGCTGCCACAAGGCATCGCGCACCGGCAGCGGACTGTCGACGGCGCTGGCCGCGAACGCCACGGCATCCGCCGATTCCGGGGTTACCGGATCCTGCAGCATCCCTTCCAGCGCGTTGCGCGCGGCCGCCAGCACGCCGACAGGCACCGCATGGCCCAGCGACTGCAGCAGTTCCAGCGCGTGCACGCTGTAGGCCGTCAGCGGTGCGTGGCCCGACGATCCCGCATGCGGTTCCTCGGCCGCCCCTGCCTCGGCGAAGAAATGGAAGCGCCCCCCCGCGTCCTGGAACACGGCCGCATTGCGCAGCGCCTCCGCCACCACCGCCTGTGCATCCGGCCACGCCGGGTCATGCCGTTCGATCGCCAGTGCGGCGCCGACCGCGCGGCTGAGGATCTGCTCCCAGCAGCGGTGCGGGTAGTCGTTGAGGTCGGTTGACCAGCGGTCGATCAGTCCGGCACCGCCGCGCAGCAGCGCCACCTGCAGGCGCGGGTCCACGGCACCGGGCGGCAACGCCGGGACCTCCAGCTGCACGCCGCCATCCGGCAACCATCCGGCCTGGACGCGCCGCCCCTCGATCCGCGTGCCTGCAACCTCGACCCGTGCACCCACGCCATCGCTGCCCTCGGACGTCGCCGCGGCGGCGGTGGTCTCCACCACCCCCACCGCGTCCGGCGCAATCTCGAGATCGAACGGCGCCTGGCCGCCCGGCGACAGATCGCGCATCTCCGACATCGCGGCGGTCACCCCCGCGCCGCGCGCCTGCAGCATCACGCGCGCCTGCCGTGGTTCCGCGCCCGCCTGGCGCGCATTGCCCACCACGCGCGTGCGGTCGCCGACGTACAGGCGCACCGGAGCCTGCAGGCGCGCTTCCACCGGCAGGCCGGCGGCAAGCGTGGCCTCCGCCTGCTGGAAATCGTCGGCTGCGCCCGTGCTCCACGCGACTGCGCGCCAGCGGGTCAGGTTGTCGGGCAGCGCCACCTCGAACGTGCGGCGCTCGCCGGGCTGCAGTGTCACGTGCGGCGACCAGAACGCGGTGCTGGCGAAGCGACCGCGCACGCGGGCGAGACGGGCGATGAGTCCCGATGCCCCGGCATCGACTGCCTGCTGGGTTCCCTCGGGACGCCGGCCAGGCACGACCGCCAGGTCCGCCTGTGGCAAGCGCGAGCCGGTCACCTCGATCCGGTCGAACGCGCCCGTCGGCGGCGTCATGTCGGCGACCGGGAGCGGTGGCGCCGGCGCATCGACCGGGGACGGATCGTCGAACATCGCGGGCGGCTCCTCCGCCGTCCGCGGCGTGCGCAACTGCGTGGACCACGGGCCCCGGTTCCACTCCGCGAACGACGCGGTCGCCGTGGCATGCCGCCCCATGTAATCGACGCGGCCGAGCCAATGTGCGCCGAGCGGATCGGAGTAACGCAGGAAGTCGCCCGCCAGGGCCCGCACGGCATCGTCCATCACGCTCAGGGTGAGCACGCGCGGCTCCGCCGAGACGTTGTGTGCGCTGAGGGTCGCGCGCTGGCCCGGCGCTGCCGAGTCGGGCCCGAAGGCCAGCACGATGCCCGACACGGCCGGCCGTGCGATCGCCAGCGTGGTCTCCACCCAGGTCATTGCCGCCGGCGTGCGCCGCCCTTCCGCGATGGCGCCACCCGCAGGGTCGCGCAGCCAGGCCGCGATCTGTAGCTCACCGTGAATGCCCGGTGGCAACTGAAGATCGAAGGTACCGGCTCCCTCGGGCGTGACCGACCGCAGGTACGACAGGATCCGGCCCTTCTGGCTCGCCACCAGCAACACCGGCCGGCCGCCGGCAACGCGTTGCAGCATGACGCGTGCGGCGGTGCCGGACGCCGACGATGCCGCCGTGGCCTCCAGCACCGGGCCTGGCGGGTGCGTCCCTTCGGCCACGCCTGTCCACACGTAGCGCTCGATGCTCGTCGGCGCGGCACTGCCGCTGCCGGCGGTCAGTCGGTAGCGGCCGCTCCTCGCGCGCGGGAAATCGCAGCGGTGCAACGCACCGGTCTCGAACTCGCAGCGACCCACGCGCTCGGCCCTGGCGCCGTCTTCGGCCAGGTAATCGATGACCACCTCGGCTGCGCGCGAGGCCAGGGCTTTGCCGTCGGCATCGAT
>DATINB010000172.1:0-1796 GCA_035474775.1 Luteimonas sp. | reverse complement strand
CGGTGCCGGCATGGTGACCGGCACCGGATCGCTCGACCGCCCGGCGTCGGCCGGTGCCTCCGATGGCGGTGCCCCGGCTGCCGTGCCTGCAGGCAGCGGCTCGGCGGCGATGGGCGGAGGCGGCGGGATCGGCCGCGTGTCGTCCGCCGGGCTGCCGGTGGAGGCCGGTGCCGCCGGCGGCATCGCGCCGCGCTCGTTGCGCCGTGACCCGGATGTCGCCGGTGTCGGCAATGGCGTGAGCGCCGGTTGCGCCGCCCCGGGCCCTGCATCGATCGCCGACGACCGGTCCGTGCGCTGCCCGGCCCACAGCAGGAGGAACAACAGGACACCGACCACCAGACCGCTGACCGCCAGCCATGGGATGCGGCGCGCAGCGGAGCGCGTACGGCGGCGCAACGGAGGTGGAGGCTGCTGTTGCGGAGGCGTCGACATGGCAGCGTCCGGACGGGAGCCTGCATTCTGGCATGCGCCGCCCGCTGGCCCGGAGGCGCGACCGGCCCGCGCTGCACGCATCGACGCGCCTGCCTGCCGCCTGTCGGTGATAATCCACGGCCCACAGCGGACCGCGGCCACCATGCTCGACCCCAACCTGTTGCGGCAATCGCCATCCGAGCTGGCCGAGCGCCTGCAGGCGACGCGTGCGTTCGCCTTCGATCCGGCCGAAGCGGTGGAGCTGGAGATGCGCCGCAAGCGGTTGCAGATGCGCACCCAGGAGTTGCAGAACCTGCGCAATACGCGCAGCAAGGCGATCGGCCACGCCAAGGCGAGTGGTGCCGATGCCGGCGCACTGCTGGCCGAGGTCGCGGCGGTCGGTGACGAACTCAGGCGGTCGGAGCTGGAGCTGGAGGCGATCCGCGGCGCACTCGAGGCCATCGCGCTGGGCCTGCCCAACCTGCCCGATGCATCGGTGCCACCGGGTGCCGACGCGTCCGGCAATGTCCTGCAGCACACCTGGGGCACGCCGCGCCGGTTCGACTTCGAGGTCCGCGACCACGTCGAACTCGGTGCACGCCACGGCTGGCTCGACGGCGAAGCCGCCGCCCGGTTGTCGGGTGCCCGCTTCACGGTGCTGCGCGGCCAGCTGGCCCGCATGCACCGTGCGCTGGGGCAGTTCATGCTGGACGTGCAGACCGGCGAGCACGGCTACCAGGAAACCAGCGTTCCGCTGATCGTCAACCGGGACAGCATGCTGGGCACCGGCCAGCTGCCCAAGTTCGAGGACGACCTGTTCGCCGTCGAGGTCAACGAAACGCGCCGCTACTTGATTCCGACATCCGAAGTGCCGCTGACCAACACGGTGCGCGACAGCATCCTCGACGCCGCGCGCCTGCCATTGCGCATGGCCGCGCTCTCGCTGTGCTTCCGCGCCGAGGCCGGCAGCCACGGCCGCGATACCCGGGGCATGATCCGCCAGCACCAGTTCGAAAAGGTCGAACTGGTGTCGGTGGTCGCAGCCGACGACTCCGCGGCCGAGCACGAACGCATGACGCGCTGTGCCGAGGTGGTGCTGGAGCGGCTCGGCCTTCCGTACCGGCGCATGCTGCTGTGCTCGGGCGACATGGGCTTCTCGGCAACCAAGACCTACGACCTGGAGGTGTGGTTGCCGTCGCAGCAGGCCTGGCGCGAGATCTCGTCGTGCTCGAACTGCGGGGATTTCCAGGCGCGCCGCATGCAGGCGCGCTGGCGCAACCCGGACGCGGCGAAGCCGGAACTCGTGCACACGCTCAACGGGTCCGGGGTCGCCGTCGGCCGCGCCCTGATCGCGGTGATGGAGAACTACCAGCGCGCGGACGGCA
>DATINB010000171.1:0-2781 GCA_035474775.1 Luteimonas sp. | reverse complement strand
GGCCGGCGTGTACTTCCTGCCGGCGCGGCCCGACGCCGCGACACCCGCCGCCGGCGACTGACGCAGCGCACCATGCCTCGGCCTGCCCCACCCGCCGCCACCGACCCGCGCATCGACCTGGAGCCGCCGGGCCGCCGGTTCTTCGTGCTGTTCTTCCTGCTGATGGTCGCGCTGCCTCTGGCCAGCGTCGCCGTGTCGATGTGGGTCGCACTGTCCAGCCACGCGCCATTGAAGCTGCTCGGCGGCAGCGTGGCCGGCACCTGGGCGGGCGCGCTCGGCACCGTGGTGGTGTTGACGGTCCCGCTGTGGTGGTGGCTGTCGCGCGTGCTGCACAGGCACCGGTTGTCGCTGTCGACGGATGCGCTGCTGCTGGCCACCGGGTTCTACCGGAGGCGCGTGCCGGTGGCCAGCATGGACCTGGACGCCGCGCGCGTGGTCGACCTGCGCGAGCGCCTGGAGTTGCGGCCGCGCAAGGTCAACGCCACCAGTGCGCCGGGCCTGCGCAGCGGCTGGTTCCGCGTGGGCGGCGGCCGCCGCGTGCTGGTGGCGATGACCAATGGCCACCGCGTGCTGTGGATCCCCACGCGCGGCGAGTTCGACCTGATGCTGCAGGTCCGCCAGCCGTATGCGCTGCTCGAACGGCTGACCGCCATGGCGGGCATGGCCGGGCCCCGCTAGGCTCGCGCCATGCAGCCACCCCGGCACCCACTGGTCAACACCGAGCACATCGAACTGTGGCCGGCGCGCGCGCTGCGGGCGCGCGGCAGCGCCGATGCCCGCGTGCTGGCGCGGGCGCGCACGGTGCTGCGGCGCAAGCGCGACGGCGCGTACCTGGCCGCGCACAGCGACGCCGGACTGGTGCCGATGGTGCATGGTCTCCAAGGCGAGCCCGGCCTGGCCGATGCGACGACCGCGCTGGCACGGCTGCGTGCGCCACTGGCCGCATGGCGACCGGCCCGGCTGCTGCCCGTGCACCACCTGCACGCACGCCTGCGGGCGTTGGGCCTCGATGCCGATGCCTATGCAGTGCGCAGCGGGCTGTTGGTGGTGGCCGAGCCGGCCTGGCTGGCCGACGCCGGCCGCGACCGCTACCGGCGCCCGCTGTGGCTGGACGCAGGTGCAGCACGGGCCTGGGCGCGCATGCGCGCGCACGCACGGCTGGACGGCGTGGTGCTGGAGGCGGTCTCCGGCTACCGCAGCCACGCGTACCAGTTGGGCATCTTCGCGCGCAAGCTGGCGCGCGGGCTTGGCCTCGACGACATCCTGACCGTCAACGCCGCACCGGGCTTCTCCGAGCACCATTCCGGCCGCGCGCTCGACATTGCCGAGCCCGGCGGGCCGGCCGCCGAAGCCGCGTTCGAAGACAGCGCGGCGTTCGCCTGGCTGCAGCGCAACGCGGGGCGCCATGGCTTCGCGATGAGCTACCCGCGCGACAACCCGCACGGCATCGTCCACGAGCCGTGGCACTGGTGTTACCACCCGCGCTGAGCGCGCGCCGGCATCCCCGGGCAGTGCCGCATCGTGCGGAACGTGGCTGCCTGCGATCGAGGCAACGCCCGCATCGATCAACGGTCCAGCGGGCTCAGCACGCCACCGGCACCGCGGTTCAGCACGTGCGTGTAGATCTGCGTGGTGGCGACGTCCTTGTGGCCCAGCAACTCCTGCACGGTGCGGATGTCGTACCCGGCTTCGATGAGGTGGGTGGCGAAGGAGTGGCGCAAGGTGTGCGGGGTGACCGCCTTGGCCAGGCCGGCGACCCGCGCCGCCGATGACACCGCACGCTGCAGCACCTTCTCGTCGATGTGGTGGCGGCGCTCGCGTCCATCGCGCGGATCCCGTCCCCGGCGCCTGGCCGGGAAGACATAGGCCCATGCCACGTCGACCGGCGCATTCGGATACTTGCGCGCCAGCGCGTGCGGCAGGTACACGCCGGCAAAGCCCTCCGCCACGTCGCGCGCATGCACCACGCGCACGTCCTCGACCTGCCGGCGCAGCGCCTCGCGCAGGCTCGCCGGCAGCACCGTGCGTCGATCCTTGCAACCCTTGCCATCGCGCACGATGATCTCCCGCCGCTCGAAGTCCACGTCCTTGACCCGCAGGCGCAGGCATTCCATCAAACGCAGCCCGCTGCCGTAGAGCAGGCTGGCCATCAGCCATTCGCGCCCGGACAGGTGGCGCAACACCGCGGACACTTCGCCCTGCGACAGCACCACCGGCAACCGCGCCGCACGCTTCGCGCGCACCACGTTCTCCATCCACGGCAAGGTGATGCCCAGCACTTCCCGGTACAGGAACAGCACCGCGGACAACGCCTGGTTCTGCGTGCTGGGTGCCACCCGCCCCACCGTCGCCAGTCCCGACAGGAACATCTCCACCTCCACCCCGCCCAGCTCCCGCGGATGCCGAGGCGCATTCGCCCGGATATACCGGCGAATCCACCCCAGATACGCATGCTCCGTCCGGATGCTGTAGTGCTTGAGGCGCAATCGCCGGCGAACTTCGTCCAACAGGCGCGGCGTGACCGGCGCCGTTTTGACGGCGACTACCGGGGTCCCGTGGCCGTCATATTCCATCGCACGCCTTCCTTGCACCGATATGCAGGAAGGTAGGGGGACGGCGACGGCCGGGGGATCGGTGGAAGGCGCTGATCTGCCAGGGGTTTGAGCGCTTTGACGGGTAGGCGATGGGCGTGCAGAGTGCTGCGCTACGCCCCGTAGTGGGGTCTACTAGTAGTTAGGCGTGCATGAGACTTTTGCGGCTACTGGTGACTGGACTCTTCCT
>DATINB010000170.1:0-1826 GCA_035474775.1 Luteimonas sp. | reverse complement strand
CGCGGCCCGCGGCGAGGCCGCCATCCTCTACTGCTACGCGCTCGGCAAGGCGCAACGCGTGCTGGCCGAACTGGCCGCGCACACGGACAAGCCGGTGCTGCTGCATGGCGCGGTCGCCAACGGCGTCGACGTGTACCGGCGCTGCGGCGTGCCGCTGCTCGACACGCAGCCGGTCAGCGAGACCGAAAAGGGCCGCGACTACGCCGGCGAACTGGTGCTGGCGCCGCCCTCGGCTGCCGGCAGCGCCTGGATCCGCCGCTTCCGCCGCGCGCAGCAGGGCTTCGCCTCGGGCTGGATGCAATTGCGCGGCAATCGCCGCCGGCGCAACTACGACCGCGGCTTCGTCGTCTCAG
Source organism: Luteimonas sp. (assembly GCA_035474775.1). Lineage (GTDB taxonomy): Bacteria > Pseudomonadota > Gammaproteobacteria > Xanthomonadales > Xanthomonadaceae > Luteimonas. The sequence goes on along the minus strand of DATINB010000170.1, from coordinate 1,473 downwards.
ACCACGCCGACTGGCCGGACCTGATGCGCACCGTGCGCGAGACCGGTGCGACGCGCGTGATCGCCACCCACGGCAACACCGACGCCATCATCCGCAAGCTCAACGAGGACGGCATCGCCGCCGAGGCGTTCCGCACCGATTTCGGGGGCGAGGAATGAACGCGCGCAGGCACGCCAGCTGCTGGGCGAGACGGTGGCGCGCAGGTGCCGGGCCGGCGACATGAAGCGCTTCGCACAGCTGTTCCGCGAACTCGACCGCAGCACCGCCACGCTCGACAAACGCGCCGCGTTGGTCGCGTACTTCCGCGAAGCCCCGCCGCGCGACGCCGCCTGGGCGCTGGCGCTGCTGTCCGGCGGCAAGATCACCGGGCCCAGGAAGCGCATCGCCAATACCTGCGAACTGCGCGAGTGGATCGGCCAGGAGTCCGGGCTTCCGGACTGGCTGGTGGACGACAGCTACGACCAGGTCGGCGATCTCGGCGAGACGCTGGCGCTGCTGGTCGACGACCCGCCGGAGGCGTCCGAGGACGTGGCGCTCGCGGACTGGATCGAGCAGCGCCTGTTGCCGGTCGCCAACCAGGACGTGGAGGTGCGGCGCGCGGTGGTGGTCGGCGCGTGGCGCACGCTGCGCTACGACGAGCGCCTGCTGTTCAACAAACTGCTGACCGGCGCGCTGCGCGTCGGTGTGTCGCAGCGCGTGGTGCAACAGGCCCTCGCCGAAATGAGCGGCATCGACATCGCGCGCATCGCCCAGCGCATGCTCGGCGGCTGGGCGCCGACGCCGGAGTTCCTGGCCAACCTGCTGGATCCGGCGGAACTCGCCGGCGACCGCCAGCAGCCCTACCCGTTCTTCCTCGCCTCGCCGCTGGAGTCCGCGCTGCGCCCGGCGGATGCCGATTCCGATGCCAGCGGCTTCGCGACCGCCGATGCGGTGGCGGCCGCGCTCGGGGACATCGGCGACTGGCTGCTCGAGTGGAAGTGGGACGGCATCCGCTTGCAGGTCATCCGCCGCGACGGCGAGGTGGCGCTGTGGTCGCGCGGGGAGGAACGCCTGGACGGGCGTTTCCCCGAGGTCGAGGCCGCCGCCGCCACCTTGCCGCGCGACTGCGTGCTGGACGGCGAGCTGCTCGGCTGGCGCGACGACGGCACGGCGCCGATGGCATTCACCGCGCTGCAGACGCGGATCCAGCGGTTGAAGCCCGGGCCGAAGACGCTGGCTGACACGCCGGTGCGGGTGCAGGTGTACGACCTGCTGGAACTCGATGGCGAAGACCTGCGTGCGCGACCGCAGTCGGAACGGCGCGCGCTGCTGGAGACGCTGGTGTCCACACACGCCCACCCGCGCATCGTGCTGTCGCCGGTGGTGCAGGCGTCCAGCTGGGACCAGGCCGCCGTGCTGCGCGAGGACGCGCGCGAGCGCGGGGTCGAGGGCCTGATGCTGAAGCGTCTGTCGGCGCCGTACCAGTCCGGGCGG
>DATINB010000169.1:0-1895 GCA_035474775.1 Luteimonas sp. | reverse complement strand
CATGGCCGGCATCCAGCGGCGTCAACGGCAGCCGCAGAGCGTGACCGATCCCGAGCCGTGCCAGCAAGGCCTTGATCGGGATCGGGTTCGGCTCGACGCCCGCGAATGCATACAGCGGCTGCAGCCGCGCATCCAGGCGGGCTGCCTCCGCGCGCTCGCCGGCCCGTGCTGCATCGCACAGACGCCGGAACGCCCGCGGGACCGTGTTCGACACCACGGAGATGACGCCGTCCGCGCCCGCCAGCATCGCCCGTGTCGCGGTGGCATCGTCACCGCTCAGCACCGCGAAGTGCCCGGAGCGCAGTGCGATCAACTCGGCCATGCGCTCCGGCTCGCTGCGCGCTTCCTTGATGGCGAGCACGCGCGGGTGCGCCGCCAGCTGCGCAACGGTGCCAGGCAGCAGGTCGCAACCGGTCCGCGGCGGCACGTTGTAGAGCACCACCGGCAGCGCGCCGTCGTCGGCGATCGCACGGTAGTGGGCCAGCAACCCGGCCTGGGTTGGCCGGACATAGGGCGGCGTGACCACGAGCGCCGCATCGGCCCCCATCCTGGCTGCAGTCCGGCCGCGCGCGATCGTCTTCGCGGTGCCGGACATGCCGGTACCGGCCAGCACCGGAATCCGCCCTGCGACCAGCTCGATCGCGGCGCCGAGGATGAGGTCGAACTCCGCGTCCTCGAGCGCGGCGGCCTCGCCGGTGGAACCTGCCACCACCACTGCCTGCGTGCCACCCGCCAGCTGCATGGCCAGCAGGCGGCGCCAGCCGTCCAGATCCAGGGAACCGTCGGCGTGAAACGGGGTCGCAAGCGCGGTGATGCTGCCGGAAAGACGCAACAGGAAGTGTCCTGGAAGAGGGCGGCAACTGCGCAGGCGCGCCGTTCTTGCCGTTCTGCGCCGTCGGCGCGTGGCCCGATCTTACTTGCGGGCTCGAAGGACGGGCAAGTATGCTGGCCGCGGCGCCGTTCAGGACGGGTTGCCGCTCTCGCTCGCCCCCGCTCCTGTTCTGCACGATTTCCGCCGCGGACGCTGCCTTGACCGAACCCGATACCGCCGCCCGGCCTGCGCCGAACGAGAACTTCCTGCTGATCAACGCGTACACGACGCATCCGGAGTCGCCGCTGCTGGCGGTGTCGCGGCGGATCGCCGACAGCGGCTGCAACCTGGTGGACACCCGGCTGTCCACGGTGGGTCGCGATGTGTCGGTGACCGCACTGGCGACGGGTTCCTGGGACTCGGTCGCCAAGCTGGAGGCCATGCTCACCCGGCTGGAGCGCGAGGAAGCGCTGAAGCTCGTCTGGTACCGCACCGGCCCGAAGCCGATCCAGTCCAACCTCCTCCCCTACGTGGTCGAGGTGGTGGCGGCCGACAAGCCGGGCATCCTGTTCCAGCTCGCGGACTTCTTCGACCGCCAGGGGATCACCATCGAGAGCCTGCACTGCTCGCGCTACCGCGCGATGCAGACCGGCGCCGACATGTTCTCGGCCCAGGTCACCATCGGTGTCCCGGCCAGCATGCACATCGCCGCGCTGCGCGACGACTTCCTCGAGTTCTGCGATCACCTCAATCTCGACGCGATCATGGATCCGATGAAGTTCTGACATGGTCGACCTGGGCAAGGCGTTGCCGGAGACCACCCTGGGGCTGCCGCTCGCCCTGTCCGGTGGCACGGCTGCGACGCTCGCCGCGTACCACGGGCGCTGGTTGGCCCTTTACTTCTATCCCCGCGATTCGACGCCCGGTTGCACGACCGAGGGCCTCGACTTCAACGCGCTGCTGCCGGAATTCGCGCGCCGCGGCGCCGACGTGCTCGGCGTATCGCGGGACTCGCTGGCGTCGCACGACAGGTTCCGCGCGAAGCAGGGCTTCGGCTTCGCACTGGCCAGCGACCGGGACGAGG
>DATINB010000168.1:0-6559 GCA_035474775.1 Luteimonas sp. | reverse complement strand
CGTGCACTGGGTTGCCGACCACCTCGCCCAGGCCGGTCACGTGCTGCGGGATGCCGACGCGCACCGGCATCTGCAGCATCTCTTCGGCCAGCTCGACCACGCCTTCCATCTTCGAGGCGCCGCCGGTGAGCACCATGCCGGCGCGCACGTGCTGCTCGAAGCCGGAGCGGCGCAGTTCCGCCTGCACCATCTCGAAGATCTCCTCGTAGCGCGCCTGCACCGCCTGCGCCAGCGACTGCCGCGGCAGGCGGCGCGGCGGGCGGTCACCCACGCTCGGCACCTGGATCGATTCCTCGCTGGTGGCCAGCTGCGCCAGCGCGCAGGCGTAGCGCACCTTGATCTGCTCGGCCTCGGGCGTGGGCGTGCGCAGCATGTGCGCGATGTCCTCGGTGACCTTGTCGCCGGCGATGGGCAATGACGAGGTGTGGCAGATGGCGCCCTGCACGAACACCGCGAGGTCGGTGGTGCCGGCGCCGATGTCGACCAGCACCACGCCCAGCTCGCGCTCGTCGTTGGTCAGCACCGCGGTGCTGGACGCCAGCGACGACAGGATCAGGTCGTCGATCTGCAGGCCGCAGCGGGCCACGCACTTGCTGATGTTGGCCGCGGCCGACTGCGCGCACACCACCAGGTGCGCGTGCACCTCCAGGCGCACGCCGGTCATGCCCACCGGGTTGCGGATGCCCTCCTGGGAATCGTCGAGCACGTACTCGCGCGGGATGGCGTGCAGGATCTTCTGGTCGGCGGGGATCGCCACCGCCTTGGCGGCCTCCAGCACGCGGTCGAGGTCGGCATAGGTCACCTCGCCGTCGCGGATCGGCACGATGCCAGGCGAGTTGCGGCACTGCACGTGGTTGCCGGAAATCGACGCGTACACGCTGCGGATCTCGCAGCCGGCCATCAGCTCGGCCTCCTCCACCGCGCGCTGGATCGACTGCACGGTGGACTCGATGTCGACCACCACGCCGCGCTTCAACCCGCGCGACTCGTGGCTGCCGATGCCGATCACCTCGATCGGATTGCCCGGCGAATATTCACCGACCAGCGCGACCACCTTGGAGGTGCCGATGTCGAGGCCGACGATCAGGGCCTTGTCGCCTTTGCGGTTCATCTAGATGGTTCCCTGCGGGTGTCGCGCGTGCGCAGCGAGTGCGACGGGCATTGCGGGTGGCGGTGCCGGGGAGACGACGGCCGTGGGTGCGGCGGCGGGCATGGCGGCGGCACCGGCCTGCGGCCAGCTGAGCGCGAAGCCGTTGGTGTAGCGCAGGTCGGCACGGGTCAGCGGCGACTGCTTCTGGGCCAAGAGCTGCGGCATCAGCCGCGCGAAGCGCGCCAGCCGCAGGCGCGCCTGGTGGCTGCCGACCACGACGGCCGTGCCGTTGGACAGCGTCATTGCCCAGCTGCCGCGACTGTCCAGGGCGAGTGCGTGCACGTCGAAGCCCGACGGCGCGAACAGCTCCCTGGATTCGTTGTAGAGCGCCACCACGTCGGCAACGCGCGTGTCGGGACCGTCCAGGCGCGGCAGGCCGGGCGGCAGCTCGATGCCGGCACTCGGGAACAGCCGGCCCTGCTCGGACAGCAGGCGGTCCCGGCCCCAGCGGGCGAACGGGCGATGCTCGACGATCCGCACGTCCACGATGTCCGGCCAGCGCTTGCGCACTTCGGCATGCTCGACCCAGGGCAGCCGGGCGACCGCACGCTGCGCATCGCCGAGCGGGATGGCGAAGAATCCGCTCTGCGTGTACGGCAGGACCGTGGCGCGTACCTTGTAGGCGTCGACCCGTTGCAGGTCCTGGTTGATGCGCAGGATGCGCAGCGGCCAGCGGTCGGCGCCGATCCAGCCGTTCACCACCGCCACCACCGGCAGCGCGATCAGTGCGAGCGCCAGCGTCCAGGCCAGGATGCGCAGCACGGCGTTCACAGGGTCTGCTCCAGCACGCGCCAGCACAGCTCGGCGTAGTCGCAGCCCACCGCCGCCGCGGCCTTGGGCACCAGCGAGTGGCTGGTCATGCCGGGCGCGGTGTTGACCTCGATCAGCTGCAGGCCCAGCGCGCGGTCGTGCATCACGTCGACGCGCCCCCAGCCGGCGCAGCCGGCAGCGCGGAACGCGGCCAGCGACAGCGCGCGGATCGCGGCCTCGTCATCGCCGTCGAAGCCGGGGCACAGGTAATGGTTGTCGTCCGCCACGTACTTGGCGTGGTAGTCGTACCACTCGCCGGTCGGCACGATGCGGATCGACGGCAGCGCGACGTCGCCGAGCACGGCCACGGTGAGCTCGTCGCCGCGCACCATGCGCTCGACCAGCAGTTCGCCGTCGTAGCCAGATGCAAAGGCCAGCGCCGGCGCCAGGTCGGCCTCGGTGAGCAGGCGGAACACGCCCACGCTGGAGCCTTCGCACGAGGGCTTGACGAACGCCGGGTAGCCGATGCGCGCCGCCGCGGCGGCGAGGTCAGCGCCGGGCGGCAGCCGCTCGAAGCGTGGCGTGGGCAGGCCAGCGGCCATCCACACCTGCTTGGTGCGCACCTTGTCCATGGTCAGCGCGCTGCCGAGCACGCCGGAGCCGGTATAGGGCATGCCGAGCGACTCGAGCATGCCCTGCAGCACGCCGTTCTCGCCCTGGCCGCCGTGCAGGATGTTGAACACGCGGTCGAAGCCGCCCTTGCCCGGCTTCTGCGCCTGCAGTTCGCGCACCAGGTTGGGCAGGCCGTCGACGGCGTTGGCATCCACGCCGCGCGAACGCAGTGCGTCGAGCACGTTGCGCCCGCTGTCCAACGAGACCTCGCGCTCGGAGCTGGTGCCGCCCATCAGCACCGCGACGTAACCGAATGCCGCGGGGTCCTCGAAGCGCAGCGGTGGCAGCGCCGGTGTCGTCATGGCGCAGCCTCGAAACCATCCGCCGCGAGTTGCTGGGCGGCATGGCCGATGTCGCCGGCCCCCATCATCAGCAACAGGTCGCCGTCGCGGAGGATCGGTGGCAGCACGGCGCGCAGGTCGGAGGCGCTGTCCACGACCACCGGATCGATGCGCCCACGGGCACGGATCGCGCGCGCCAATGCCTTGCTGTCGGCACCGGTGATGGCGGCTTCGCCGGCCGGATACACCTCGGTCAGCACCAACGCATCCACGCCCGACAGCACGCCGGCGAAGTCGTCGAACAGGTCGCGGGTGCGGCTGTAGCGGTGCGGCTGGAAGGCCACCACCAGGCGCCGGTCCGGCCAGCCGCCGCGTGCGGCTTCGAACACCGCCGCCAGTTCGCGCGGGTGGTGGCCGTAGTCGTCGACCAGCTGCACCGTGGCGCCCTGCGCGGTGCGCAGTTCGGCCAGCAGGTTGAAACGGCGGCCGATGCCTTCGAACGTCTCGAGCGCCGCGGCGATCGCCGCCGGCGGCACGCCCAGCTGCCAGGCCACCGACGCGGCGGCAAGCGCATTGAGCACGTTGTGGCGGCCCGGCAGTGCCAGCGCGATGGGCGTCGAGGTGCCGTCGGGCAGGCGCAGCGCGAAGCGCATGCGCGCGCCATCCTGGCTCACGTCCTCGGCGCGCACGTCGGCGGCCGCGTCGAATCCGTAGGTGGTCACGTGGCGCGGCACGCTGGCCGCCAGCGCGGCCACCTCGGCATCGTCGATGCACAGCACGGCCAGCCCGTAGAACGGCAGCCGGTGCAGGAACTCCGAGAACGCCGCCTGCACGCGTGCGAAGTCGCCACCGTAGTTCTCGAGGTGGTCGGCATCGATGTTGGTGACGATGGCGATGAGCGGATTGAGGCGCAGGAAGCTGCCGTCGCTCTCGTCGGCTTCGGCCACCAGCCAGTCGCCACCGCCCAGGCGCGCGTTGGCGCCCGCCGCCAGCAGCTGCCCGCCGATCACGAAGGTGGGATCCAGCCCGCCCTCGGCCAGCACGCTGGCCAGCAGCGAGGTGGTGGTGGTCTTGCCGTGCGTGCCGGCCACCGCGATGCCCCGGCGGAAACGCATCAGCTCGGCCAGCATCTCCGCGCGCGGCACCACCGGGATGCGCTGCGCGCGCGCTTCCATCAGCTCCGGGTTGTCCGGCCTGATCGCGCTGGACACCACCACGCAATCGGTGCCGAGCACGTTGGCGGCGGCATGCCCGCGCTGCACGTTGGCACCCAGCGCCGTCAGGCGACGGGTGGCCGCGGTATCGGCGGTGTCGGAGCCCGACACCTGGTAGCCCAGCGTGCACAGCACCTCGGCGATGCCGCTCATGCCGGTGCCGCCGATGCCCACGAAGTGCACGCGCGAGTAGCGCCGGGCGAAGTCCGAGGTGGCCACGCCGTTGGTATCGAGCAGGCGGCGGATCATGCGCCGCCTCCCCCGAAGCTGGGCTCGACGCGCTGGCGCAGTCGGCTGGTGCCGCGTGGCGCCGGCATCGCGGGCACGGGGCCGGACTGGGCGCTGCCTGTCGCGGGCACCACCCCTTCGCCGCGCAGCCGCGCGACCTGGCGCTGCGCGCGGTCGAGTTCGTAGGAGACCCGCAGCAGCACGCCGAGCGCAGCGCAGGTCATCAGCACGCTGGAGCCGCCCGAGGAGATCAACGGCAGCGTCAGGCCCTTGGTCGGCAGGATGCCCAGGTTGACGCCCATCGACACGAAGCTCTGCAGGCTCAGCCAGAGGGCCACGCCGAACGCGCAATAACCTGCGAAGTGCCGGCGCATGCCGACGCAGTGGTAGCCCAGCCAGAACGCGCGCCCCACCAGCACCACGTAAAAACCGATCACGAAGCACACGCCGACGAAGCCCAGTTCCTCGGCGATGACCGAGAAGATGAAGTCGGTATGCGCCTCGGGCAGGTACGACAGCTTCTGGATCGACGCACCCAGGCCGACGCCGCCGAACTCGCCGCGCCCCACCGCCATCAACGCGTTGCTGAGCTGGTAGCCGGATCCAAGCTGGTCGGCCCACGGATCGAGGAACGACGTCAGGCGGCGCACCCGGTAAGGCTCGAGGATGGCGATGAACGCGAACGCCGGAAGCAGGACCACCACCGGCATCGACATGCGCGGCAGGTTGACGCCGCCCAGCACCAGCATCCCGGCGGTGATGGCCAGCAGCAGCGAGGCCGATCCGAAGTCCGGCTGCAGCAGCAACATGCCGACCAGCACCACCGCCACGCCGAGCGGCTTGAGCATCGCCGGCCACGTGGCGTTGACTTCGTCGCGGAAGCGCACGAGGTAGCTGGCCAGCCACACGATGTACATCAGCTTCACCGCTTCCACGACCTGGAACTTGGACACGCCCAGGTTGATCCAGCGCTGCGCGCCGTTGACGCTGCTGCCGATGCCGGGCAGGAACACCAGCAGCAGCAGCACGAAGCAGCCGACCAGCAGCAGGCGGTCGTAGCGCTCCACGGTCTTGAGTTCGGTGCGCATCGCCCAGGTCGCCAGTCCGATGCCGAGCACGAGGAACACCAGGTGCCGGACCAGGAAGTAGAACGGGCCCACCTCCAGGTCCTCGCCGATGGCGATCGAACTGGAGGCCACCATCACCACGCCCAGCGACGCCAGCAGGATCGACACGCCGAGCAGCCAGGGATCGAAGCGCCCCTGGATGGCATCCAGGCGCGTGGCCTGCGACAGCGAGGCACCTTCGTAGGCGGTGGCCATCAGCGCACCTTCAACGTGGCGAGCCCGACCAGCACCAGGATCACCGAGATGATCCAGAAGCGCACGATCACCCGCGGTTCCGGCCAGCCCTTCAGTTCGAAGTGGTGGTGGATGGGCGCCATGCGGAACACGCGCTTGCCGGTGAGCTTGAACGACGCCACCTGGATGATCACCGACAGCGTCTCGATCACGAAGATGCCGCCCATCACCACCAGGATCAGCTCCTGGCGCACGATCACCGCGATGGTACCGAGCACCGCGCCCAGCGACAGCGCGCCGATGTCGCCCATGAACACCATCGCCGGGTAGGTGTTGAACCACAGGAAGCCGAGACCCGCGCCGGCGATGGCCGCGCAGATGATCACCAGTTCGCCGGCGCCGGGAATCTGCGGGATCTGCAGGTAGGTCGAGAACACCGCGTTGCCCGAGGTATAGGCGAACACGCCCAGCGCGCAGGCCACCAGCACCGTGGGCATGATCGCCAGCCCGTCGAGGCCGTCGGTGAGGTTGACGGCGTTGGAGAAGCCGACGATCCAGAAGTAGGCGATGGCCACGAAGCTCACGCCGACCAGCGGCAGCGCCACCGACTTGAACAGCGGGATGTAGAACGTGGTCGCCGCCGCCACGTCGGCGGTGTAGTACAGGTACAGCCCGGCGGCGAGGCCGAACACCGACTGCGCAAGGTACTTCCAGCGCGACTTGAGCCCGTTGGGGTCGCGCCTGACGATCTTGATCCAGTCGTCGTACCAGCCGATCGCGCCGAACGCGACCATCACCGCCAGCACCACCCACACGTACTTGTTGCGCAGGTCGCCCCACATCAGCACCGACAGGAAGATCGTCAGCAGGATCAGCGCGCCACCCATGGTCGGCGTGCCGGCCTTGGAGAAATGCGTCTGCGGGCCGTCCTGGCGGATCGGCTGGCCGCCCTTGTACTGCGCC
>DATINB010000167.1:0-3397 GCA_035474775.1 Luteimonas sp. | reverse complement strand
TGCTGTTGCCTTTGCTTGAGGTACCGGAGCCGGGAGGGTCGGGGGCACGATTCGCCCGGCCCCTGGCTCGTGATCCCGGGGACGGCGGCTCTGCACGCGCCGCCCCGCCCGCGATACAATCAAGAATTATTCGCATTCGCGCGGTTGCCCCTTGAAGCTCTCCCAGCTGCCGCGCCGGACTGCGGCCATCGTCGCGGGTGTCGACGATGCCCTGCCCAACGACACCATCGCGCGCCGTCTGCGCGAGTTGGGGTTCGTGGTGGGTGAGCGGGTGGAAGTGGTGGCTGCGGGGCCGTTCGGCGCGGAGCCGTTGCTGGTGCAGGTGGGCTACACGCGCTTTGCCCTGCGGCGCAGCGAGGCCGCGCGGGTGCGCGTGCAGCCGGACACCGCCGGGGCAGCGGCATGAGTGCCACCGCGGCCATGGGCCCGGCTGTCGTCGCCGACGCCGTCCCGCTGCGCCTGGCGCTGGTCGGCAGCCCCAACTGCGGCAAGACCGCGCTGTTCAACCAGCTCACCGGCAGCCGGCAGAAGGTCGCCAACTACGCCGGCGTCACCGTCGAGCGCAAGGAAGGGCGGATGCACTTGCCGTCCGGGCGCGAGGTGGCGGTGCTCGACCTGCCGGGTACCTACAGCCTGCAGCCCGCGAGCCTGGACGAGGCCATCACCCGCGACCTCTGCCGGGGGTTCTACCCGGGTGAACCGGTGCCGGACCTGCTGGTGTGCGTGGTCGACGCCACCAACCTGCGCCTGCATCTCCGGCTGGTGCTGGAGTTGCGCACGCTGGGCCGACCGATGGTGGTCGCGCTCAACATGGCCGACGTCGCCGCGCGCCGCGGCATCCACATCGACATTCCGTTGCTGTCGGCACGGCTGGGCGTGCCGGTGGTGGAGACCGTGGCGGTGCGCAGCGGCGGGGCGCAGGCGCTGCGCGACCATCTCGCCGCCATGCCCGCGCGTCTTCCGCCGCCGCCTGCGCCGTCCGCCGAGGGCAGCGACCTGCACGCGGAGACGCGCGCGCTGATCGCGGCCACGGTGCGCATGCCGCGCCGCACCGCCGCCATCGACGACGCGCTCGACCGTTGGCTGCTGCACCCGGTGTTCGGGCTCATGGCGCTGGTGCTGGTGATGTTCCTGATCTTCCAGGCGGTGTTCGCGTGGGCCACGCCGGTCATGGACCTCATCGAGGCCGGCACCGGGGCGGTGGGCGGATGGGTGGGCGCGGCGCTGCCGGACGGCCCGCTGCGCAGCCTGATGGTCGACGGCATCATCGCCGGGCTCGGCGGGGTGATCGTGTTCCTGCCGCAGATCCTGGTGCTGTTCGCGTTCATCATCGCGCTGGAGGAGACCGGCTACCTGCCGCGCGCGGCGTTCCTGCTCGACCGGATGATGCAGGGCGCGGGCATGTCGGGGCGCTCGTTCATCCCGCTGCTGTCCAGCCACGCCTGCGCCATCCCAGGGATCATGGCCACGCGTTCGATCCAGGATCCGCGCGACCGGCTCACCACCATCATGGTCGCGCCGCTGATGACCTGTTCGGCGCGGCTGCCGGTGTACGCGCTGCTGATCGGCGCGTTCATTCCGCAGCGGCAGGTGCTGGGCGTGCTGAGCCTGCAGGGGCTGGTGCTGTTCGGGCTGTACGTGGCCGGCATCGCCAGTGCGCTGGTGGTCTCGTTCGTGATGAAGAAATGGCGGCGCGAGGGCGGCGAGCGCGTGCTGCTGCTGGAACTGCCGTCGTACCGGGTGCCGCATCCGCGCGACCTGCTGATCGGGCTCTACGAGCGGGCGATGATCTTCCTGAGGCGCGTGGGCGGCATCATCTTCGCGCTCACCGTCCTGCTGTGGGTGCTGCTGTCGTTCCCCGGCGCGCCGGCGGATGCGGTGGGCCCGGCCATCGACTACAGTTTCGCGGGCCGCATCGGCCATGCGATGACGGCGGTGTTCGCGCCGCTCGGCTTCAACTGGCAGATCTGCATCGCGCTGATCCCGGCCCTGGCCGCGCGCGAGGTCGCGGTGTCGGCGCTGGCCTCGGTGTACGCGCTGTCGGTCGCCAACGACGAGGCCGCGTCCGAGGCGCTGATGCCGATCCTCGGCGACGGCTGGTCGCTGGCGACCGGCCTGGGGCTGCTGGTCTGGTTCATCTACGCGCCGCAGTGCATCGCCACCTGGGCCACCATCCGCCGCGAGACCAACTCCTGGAAGGTCATGGCGGCGAACGCGGTCGGACTGTTCCTGCTGGCCTACCTGGCGTCGCTGGTGACCTACCAGGTGGCCAGGGCGCTGGGGGCGGGCTGAGGCATGGACGCGAGCCTCGGCATCGGCGTGCAGTACGCGGTGATCGCGGTGGCGGCGCTGGTGAGCGCCTGGGTCGTATTGGCCAGGCAGTTTCCCGGGGCGGCGCGGCGGCTGCGGGTGTCACTCGCGGTGCCGATGGTGCGCGTGGGGCGCCCGGCTTGGATGATGCGACTCGGTCGACGTGTGGCGCCGGCGCAGGTGGCGGGTGGTGATGGCTGCGGGACGTGCGGCGGGTGTGCGCCTCCGCGGGGGTGAGTGAGTTGGTCTGACGCCTTCGGTGGCGCTCGTGTGTTGGCCGGGTGCTTCTGAAGCAAAACATCGCGGCTTGTGCCTACGGGTCGGCAGCTCCGGCCACATCCATGTGCGCTGCGCACGCACGCACCCACCCACCCGACCGGAGCTGCCTGAGCGTGATCCAGTGGCGTCTCGGGAGACAGGGCTGCGCCTGTCCGACGCGCCGGCGCGCACCCACCCGGCCGGCGCTGCGGGCGCGATGACCCGGTTCCAAGACTTGCCCTGGCTCGAGACCGCTTCTCGAAGCCTCAGTGGCGGGTGCCGCCTCGCTTGGGGGCGCGGCGCATGTCGCTGGTGGGCATGACTTCCACGGCGAGGCTGAAGGTGCGTTCTTCGTTGGGGTGCATGGCGCCCACGCCCACCACCTGGCGCTTGACCTCGTTGCCGAGGTCGTCGCGGATCACCAGCACCACTGAGTACTCCCAGGCACCGCCATCGGCAGGATGGCGGATGGTGCCTTCCACCTGCAGCGCGGTGGTCTTGGCCGCGGCCTTGGCGACTTCGGCCGGGGTGGAGTCGTAGCGCAGGTAATGCTTGCAGGACGGGCAGATGCTCGAGCTCTCGAGGATCTCCACCTTGCAGTGCGGGCAGGTGCGCGTGGCACCCGCCGCACCCGACCGGGCATTCACGGGGTGGCGTCGAGGTCTGGCTTGCCGTCCTTGCCCTTGGCGCCGCGCGCGTCGGCGCCGTCGCCCCAGCCGCTGTCGATGTGGCCGCGGATGCGGGCACCGGCGGCGACGGTCAGGGTGCCGGCCTTGAGGTCGCCGGAGAGCATGGCGGTATCCAGCAGTTCGACGCGCTCGGCGGCATC
>DATINB010000166.1:0-8687 GCA_035474775.1 Luteimonas sp. | reverse complement strand
GGACTGCGCCGCGCCGGCCGCAACGTCATCGACATCGGCCTGGTGCCCACCCCGGTGGTGTATTTCGGTGCCTACCACCTGCGCACCGGCTGCTGCGTCTCCGTCACCGGCAGCCACAACCCGCCCGACTACAACGGCTTCAAGATCGTCATCGGCGGCGAGACGCTGTCGGGCGATGCCATCGTCGACCTGTACGCGCGCATCGCCGAGGACCGCCTGCACACCGCGCAGGAACCCGGCGCGCTCAGCCAGCGCGAGATCGATGCCGAGTACATCAGGCGCATCGCCGACGACGTGCAGATCGACCGGCGGTTGAAGGTGGTGGTGGATGCCGGCAACGGTGCCGCCGGCGACATCGGCCCACGCGTGCTGGAGGCCATCGGCGCGCAGGTCGAGCCGCTGTTCTGCGAGATCGACGGCACCTTCCCCAACCACCACCCCGACCCCAGCGACCCGCGCAACCTCGAGGACCTGGTGCGGATGGTGCAGCGCTTCGATGCCGACCTCGGCATCGCCTTCGATGGCGATGGCGACCGCCTCGGGGTGGTCACCCGCGATGGCGAGGTGATCTTCGCCGACCGCCTGCTGATGCTGTTCGCGGCCGACGTGCTGGAGCGCAACCCGGGCGCGGTCATCGTCTACGATGTGAAGTGCACCGGGCGCCTGCCCGGTCACATCCTGCGCCATGGCGGCAGCCCGCTGATGTGGAAGACCGGGCACTCGCTGATCAAGGCCAAGATGCGCGAGACCGAAGCCGAACTGGCCGGCGAAATGAGCGGCCACTTCTTCTTCGGCGAGCGCTGGTACGGGTTCGACGACGGCATCTATGCCGCGGCGCGCCTGCTGGAGATCCTGGCCTCGCGGACCGAGTCGCCCGACGCCGTGCTGAAGGCGCTGCCGAACGGCGTGTCGACGCCGGAGATCAAGGTGGAGACGCCCGGCCAGGACCCGCATGGGCTGGTGGAACGGTTCCGCGAGCAGGCCCGCTTCGAGGGCGGGGCGCGCCTGTCGACCGTGGACGGCCTGCGCGTCGACTGGAGCGACGGCTGGGGCCTGCTGCGGGCGTCCAACACCACCCCGGTGCTGGTGATGCGGTTCGATGGCGACACCGAGGCCGCCATGGTGCGCATCCGCGAAGCGTTCCGCGTCCAGCTGCTGCAGCTGGTGCCGGATCTCGTCCTGCCGTTCTGAGCAGGCTGCGGTGGCGCCGCCGCGCTTGCCTCAGTCGATCGCCACCGACTTCATGCCGCGGTAGCGGGCGAGCGCCTGCTCGAGGTCGCTGCCCAGCGAGGCGCGGTCCTGCAGCTGCTTCTGCATGATCGCCTGCTGGCGGATCAGGTCCGCGTGCTGGTTGACGATGCCGTCCGCGAGCGGCTTGGTGACCGGCTGCGACTGCAGTTCGAGTTCGGCGGCCTTCTGCAGCAGGGACAGCAGGCTCTGGCGCAGGTTGGCCACGCCCAGCCGCGAGGTCTTCAGCGACTCCTCGACCAGCGTGATGCGCTCGCCGTAGGCGCGGCGCAGGTCGTCCTCGGTGTTGTACGACTCCACCATCGCCAGGTCGCGGCGCTTGCTGGTGGCTTCGACCTCGGCGGCTTCCGCCGCGCGTTTCGCCTCGTCCGCCGCCGCCAGACGCTCGTCGCGGTTGAGCGCGCGCGGTACCTGGCCGGTCTGCAATCCGCTGGCCGCATTGATCTCGGTGCGCGCGTGATCGATCGCCGAGGCCGGCAGGGTGTCGCCGCAGACGCGGGTACCGCCCTCGGTCCAGCAGTACAGCTTCTTCGGGGCGTCCTGTGCGTGCAGGCCTGCGGCCGGCAAGGCCGCGAGCAGCGCGCAGGCCAGCCATGTCTGGGTCTTCATCGTGCCGTCCCCCCGGTCGGTTCGCGTCGGCGGCTCAGCAGCCGTAGCGCGCACGGTAGGCGAGCAGCCGCTCGCGTTCGGCCGCCAGTGTCCCGCTTTCGCCGGCGAACGCAAGCAGGTCGGACAGCCCTGCGATGGCGATCACGCGGACGCCGTGGTCGCGGGCCACCGCCTGGGCTGCCGAGCATCGGTCGCCGTCGGGGGCGCCGTCGCCGTGCAGCGTTTCCTGGCGATCCAGCGCGATCGCGATCGCCGCCACCGACGCGCCGGCCGACGCGACCAGGGCGAGCGCCTCGCGGACGGCGGTCCCCGCGGTGATCACGTCGTCGACCACCAGCACGCGTCGGCCCTCGAGCGGCGCACCGACCAGCGTGCCGCCCTCGCCGTGCACCTTGGCCTCCTTGCGGTTGAACGCCAACGGAAGGTCGCGGCCACGTGCCGCGTACGCGCACACCAGCGCGGTGGCCAGCGGGATGCCCTTGTAGGCCGGTCCGAACACGAGGTCGAAGTCGACCCCGGCGGCGTCGATGGCGTCGGCATAGCAGCTGGCCAGGGTCGAGAGTGCGCGACCCGAATCGAAGCGCCCGGCGTTGAAGAAATACGGACTGCTGCGCCCGGACTTCAGCGTGAACTGCCCGAAGCGCAGGGCCTCCACGTCCACGGCGAGCTGCAGGAAACGCTGGCGATGATCGGTCATGCGCCTAGTGTCCCATGCCGCCCCCGGCGTCCAGCCTGCGCACCATCAGGTGCTGCGGGCCGGCGCTGCCGCCGTTGACCAGTTCGCCACTGTCGATGAAGCCGGCCGCGCGATAGGCCCGGACCGCCGCCACGTTGGCGCAGTGCACGTTGAGTGCCAGCACGCGCGCAAGCGGGTGGCGCCGCCCCAGGTCGTCGCAGCAGGCATGCAGCGCCTGCACGCCGAGGCCCCGGCCCTGCCAGCGCACGTCGAGCAGGAAGGCCCGCAGCGCGATGCACCCGTCACCCGGTGGCCACCGGCTCACCACCGACACCACCCGGTCGATCCGGTAGAAGCCCGCCACCGCGCCATCGACGCGGATCGCCATGGCCTCGCTGCCGCGATCTCGGCGGGCATTGTCGAGGTTGCTTCCGACGTCGCCGACATAGGCCACCTGCGAGGGCGACACCTGCAGCGCACGCACGGCGGCTTCCGATTCGTCCGTCACCGGGGCGACGGCGACGCGGGGCGGGGCGGTGGCCATGCCGCCAGTATGCGACCGGCGGGGTGCCGCGATGAATCCGGTACGCTGCCACGCGACCTGCCACGCCATCCACGCGAGCGTCCATGCGCATCATCAGCTTCAACGCCAACGGCCTGCGGTCGGCCGCCCGCAAGGGGTTCTTCGAGTGGTTCGCCGGGCAGGACGCCGACGTGCTGTGCGTGCAGGAGACCAAGGCCCAGGAGCACCAGCTCGGCGGGCCGGAATTCCTGCCCGCGGGGTACACCGCGTACTTCCGCGACGCGAGCACCCGCAAGGGCTACAGCGGCGTCGCCATCTACACGCGCCGCACGCCCGACGCGGTGCGCACGGCATTGGGCTGGGCGGCCTTCGACGAGGAAGGCCGCTACATCGAGGCTCGCTTCGGCAACCTCAGCGTGGTGTCGATCTACATCCCCTCGGGGTCGTCCGGCGAGCTGCGCCAGGGGTTCAAGTTCCAGGCCATGGACTGGCTGCGGCCGATCCTCGACGGCTGGCTCGCCAGCGGTCGCGACTATGTCCTCTGCGGCGACTGGAACATCGTCCGCGCGCGCAACGACATCCGCAACTGGACGTCGAACCAGAAGCAGTCCGGTTGCACGCCCCCGGAGCGGGCCTGGCTCAACGCGATGATCGCCGACGGCTGCGGCGACGGCCTGTGCGTGGCGCCCGCGCAGGGCTGGCTCGACAGTTTCCGCGTGCACCGGCCGGATGCCGACGACGGCTACACCTGGTGGAGCAACCGCGGCGCCGCGCGTGCCAACAACGTCGGCTGGCGCATCGATTACCAGCTGATCACGCCGTCGCTGCGCGACCGCGTGGTGGCCTGCCGCGTGCACCCGGAGCCACGCTTCTCCGACCACGCGCCCTACGTCGTGGACTACCGCGCATGAGCATGCCGCCCGACCGCGGCCCCGCGTCGCCGGCAGCATCGCGGCCGGACCCCGCGCCCTCGCCCGCGGCCCCGGTCGGATGGCGGCTGGTGTTGGCCAACCTCCGCGACCGCAAGGTCCTGGCGATGCTCCTGCTGGGCTTCAGCTCCGGCATCCCGATCTACCTGGTCGGCAACACGCTCGGCTTCTGGATGCGCGAGAACGGCATCGAGCTGTCGACCATCGGCTTCCTGTCCTGGGTCGGGCTGGCGTACTCGCTGAAATTCCTGTGGGCGCCGCTGGTCGACAGGGTCGACGCGCCGCTGGTGGGCCGCTGGCTGGGCCGGCGCCGCGGCTGGATGCTGCTGTCGCAGGCCATCGTCGCGGGGGCGCTGCTGGGCATGGTGGTGGTCGAGCCACGCGAGGACACGGTGCAGGTGGCCGGTATCGCGCTCGATCGTCTGCTGGTGTTCGGCGCGCTCGCCCTGGTGGTGGCGTTCGCCTCGGCGACCCAGGACATCGTGATCGACGCATGGCGCATCGAGAGCGCGTCCAGCGACGAGCAGCAGGGCCTGCTGACCTCGACCGCCACGCTGGGCTACCGCGGCGCCCTGCTGGTCACCGACGCGCTGATCCTGATCGCCGCCGCGCACATCGGCTGGGGCCTGTCGTACGTGTGGATGGCGGGGCTGATGGGGGTTGGTGTGGCGGCGGTGGTGGTTGCGCGCGAGCCCGTGGGGAGCGCGGGCGCGACGGGCGGGCAGCCGGCGCCGTGGACCGCGCGCGGCGTGCTGGACGCGATCGCCGGCCCGTTCGTGGCGTTCTTCCGCCAGCACGGGCGGATGGCGCTGCTGATCCTGCTGGCGATCAGCCTGTACCGCCTGCCGGACTTCGTGATGGGGCCGATGGCCAACCCGTTCTACGCCGACCTGGGCATCGACAAGGAAACCGTCGGTGCGGTGCGCGGCTCCGCGGGGCTGGTGGCGACCATCCTGGGCATCGCCGCGGCAGGCCTGTCGGCGGTGCGGTTCGGATTCGTGCCGACCTTGCTGGCCGGGGCGGTCCTGGGGCCGGGGTCGAACCTCGCGTTCGCGTGGCTGGCGCTGCACGGCTCCGATGCCGGCGTGTTCACCGCGGCCATGGTGATCGACAACTTCTGCAGCGGGTATGCCGGCGTGGCCCTGATCGGCTACATGTCCAGCCTGACCAGCATCGGCTACACGGCCACCCAGTACGCGTTGCTGAGCTCCTTCTACGCGTTGGCCGGAAAGGTCCTGAAAGGTTTCTCCGGGGTCTGGGTCGAGCAGTTGTCGGCCGGCCGGACCCTGCTGGAGGCCTACGCCTGGTTCTTCACCGGCACCGCGCTGGTCGGCATCCCGGCGCTGGTGCTGTGCGCCCTGCTGGTGTGGCGGCGGCCACCGGTGCCGGCCGCCGCCGCACGCCGGGATGCGGGCTAGACTCCGCCGCGGAGGTGCCGACATGACCGACATCGTGCTCAAGGACATCGACGACGTGCTGGCGGACCGCATCCGCCGCGTGTCGGAGCAGCGTGGTTGGACGCTGCCAGCCACGTTGCTGCACCTGCTCGAACAGGGACTCTTCGCCTGCGAGAGCGGCGGCAAGCCGGGCCTCGAAACCTCCGAAGCGAACGTGCTGCACGAGGCGATCGCGGCGCTGGAAGTGATCCCCGATGCGGTGTTCTCGCGCATCGGGCAGATCGATGCAGGCGGCGACCGCAGCGCGACCGGGTGAGCGCCCGGCACCGCGCCGCACTCAGTTCGCGGCGTAGACCGCCCCGAGCACGCGTGGCCCCGCGGCGCCACTGACGCCGGGCAGGTTGCCGGCGCGGCCCAGCACCGTCTGCCGCGCCAGCCACGCGAACGCCATCGCCTCCAGGTAGTCCGGATCCACGCCGTGCACGGCGGACGATTCGACCTGCACGCCGGGCAGCGCCGCCGCCAGCGCAGCCATCAGTGTCGGGTTGTGCACGCCGCCGCCACAGGCCAGCAGGCGCCGGGTCGCGGGCTGCGCAGCGCGCAGCGCGTCGACGATGGTGCGCACGGTCAGCGCCAGCAGCGTCGCCTGGACGTCGGCGTCCGCCTCGTCGCCCCGCAGGCAGGCATCGACCCGGCCCAGGTGGAACTGGTCGCGCCCGGTCGACTTCGGCGGCGGCAGCGCGTACCACGCGTCGTCCAGCAGGCAGGCCAGCAGCGCGGGATCGGCGCGGCCTCGCGCGGCCAGCGCACCATCCCGGTCGAAGGCTTCCCCCGTGGTGCGCAGCGCCCAGGCGTCCATCAGGCCGTTGGCCGGCCCGGTATCGAAGCCACGGACGCCACCCTCGGCGGGGAGCAGCGTGAGGTTGGCGATGCCGCCGAGGTTGAGCACGGCGCGGTCTTCGTCCGGCGCGTGCAGCAGGGCCGCGTGGAGTGCCGGCACCAGCGGTGCCCCGTGGCCCCCGGCGGCCACGTCACGGCGGCGGAAGTCGGCGACCACGCGCACCTGCGTGCGTTCGGCGATCACGTTGGCGTCGCCCAGCTGCATCGTGTACGGGTGTCGACCATCGCCGTGGCGCCCCAGCGGGCGATGACGCAGGGTCTGTCCGTGCGAGCCGATCGCGGCCAGCGCGCTGCGGCAGATGCCGGCGGCGGACAGGGTGGCGTTGGCGGCCTCGGCAAAGGCCATGCCGATGCGGCAGTCCAGCTCGCCGATGTCGTCCAGCGACAGGCGGGCATCGGCCTGCCCCAGCTCGACCAGCCGCGCGCGCAGGCTCGGCTCCCAGGGATGCGTGGCGCCGGCCACCAACGCCGGCCGGAGGTGTTCGCCCTCGCCGTCGAAGGACACGATGGCGGCGTCGATGCCGTCGGCGCTGGTGCCTGAAATCAGGCCGAGATACAGGGTCGGGACGGGCATGCCGCAGTGTAGGCCGCGCGCCGTGCGCCCGGTCGGCGCATCGCTCAGCCGCGGTGTCCGGCGCCGCTGCGGGTGCGCGGGGCGTTGGTCGAGGCGATCCGCTCGCCGGTGCCGGCCTCCGACACCTGCGCATAGATGATGTTCTCGACGGTGCGGATCCGCGCCAGCGCGGGGCCGGTCTGGGCGCGGAACTGCGCCAGCTGGATCCCGTGGAGCGGCTCCGGCTCCGGCATGGTGTGCTGCAGCGGATTGCGGTGCACGCCGTTGACGCGGAATTCGTAATGCAGGTGCGGCCCGGTGGCCAGCCCGGTGCTGCCGACGCGGCCGATGGTGGTGCCCTGGGCGACGCGCTGGCCCTGGCGGATCTTGGCGAACGAGGACATGTGCGCGTACAGCGTGGTGTGGCCGCGGCCATGGTCGAGGATCACCGTGCGGCCGTAACCGCCCTTCCAGCCCATGAACTGCACGCGCGCGTCGCCGGCGGCCATGATCGGCGTGCCGGTGCCGGCGGCGTAGTCGACGCCCTTGTGCTGGCGCACGGTGCCCAGCACCGGGTGCCGGCGCGAGCCGAACTTCGAGCTCAGCCGCGCGTACGGAATCGGCATGCGGATGAAGCTTTTCTTGAGGGGACGGCCGTCGGCGGTGAAGTATTCGGCCTTGCCGTCGCGCTCGAAGCGGAACCCGGTATGCAGCTTGCCCTTGACCGTGAACGTGGCCACCTGCACCGGCCCGGTGCGGATCAGTTCGCCTTCGCGCCAGGTCTGCTCGACCACCACGCTGAAGCGGTCGTCGCGGGTCACGTCGGAGTTGAAGTCGATGTCGTACTTGAAGATCTCGTCGGTCAGCGTGTTGATGTTGCTGCCGCTCAGGCCCAGCTTGCGCGCCGAGTGGAACAGCGATCGGCCGACCCTGCCGCTGATCACGGTGCTGCGCACCTCGACCGGGCGCTGGATGACGGTCTCCACGACCGTGTCGCCGACCAGCGCCAGTTCGACGCGCTCGGTGTCGCCACGGTCGTAACGGAAGCCGCGCAGGTCGCCCGGGCGGCCACGGCCGTCGAGCGGGATGTCGAAGGCGATCTCGGCGCCCGGCTTGAGGCGGGTCAGCGCCGACCTGGCCCCCGGCTGCTCCAGCAGGCGATGCAGGGTGGTGGCCGGCACGTCCAGGTCTTCGAAGATCGAGCCCAGCGTTTCGCCCCGTTCCACGGTCACCAGCTGCCAGCTGTCGCCGGCGCGGGTGCGGCTGCGTGCCAGCGGCAGCGGCGGCAGGTGCAGCGACATGGTGGTCGAGGGCATGTGGCCGGGACCGGCCATGGCGTTGGAGAACCCCGGGACCAGGGTGACCAGCAACGCGCCCAGCGTGGCGAACAGGCTGGCGTGGGCCCACTGCCGCCGTGACCACCGGCCGCTCAGGCGGTCGCGCCTGAATGCGTCGGGCAGGCGTTCCTGGAGACGGCTGGCCTGTCGCGCCGCCTCGCGCAGGTTGCCGAGCCGGACGCGCTCGATGCGCTCGAGGTCGCCCACGGATGTCGGTGCTGTCATGGTGTCCCCGCCCGGCAGCGTGATGGCTGCGTCACGGCCGTACCTTAGTCACGCGAGAAGGGTGCGTCAAATGCTTGACGCAGCTGGATTTTTTGGTTTGCGTCGTTTAACTTGACGTTAACGAACCCGCTGTCCGTCATCACACTTCGGCGCGTCCAGCCGCGCCCATGGATCCCCCGTGACCGCCACGCCAAGCCCCGCCCCCGCCGCCGACGCGGTGCTCGCCCAGCTGGTGCGCGGCGCCGACGCGGTGCTCAAGCCCGATGAGCTGGCGGCGCGCTTGTCCCTGG